>DIKN01000005.1 GCA_002424575.1 Acholeplasmataceae bacterium UBA5617
ATGCGGTTCAAGATGTATTGAATACTATTTCTGGCAATCCAAACTATCCACCCGAATTGAATGCTGCAATCGATGATTTACTCGCTGCAGTGGTTGATCCAGAAGCTGATCCGGAAGCTGCAGTTGAAGCTCTCATGGAAGCATTAGATGGTCTTACCGATGAACAGCAACAAGAACTCTTTGATGACATGATTGCTGCATTTGAAGGAACAGATCTAGATTTCGAAGACTTGTTTGGCTTACTCCCATAATTTCTAAATAGTGAATGCACACTCATGTCAAACATGGGTGTGTTTTTCTATGTGTCAACTTGTAGTTTAGAGGGTTTTATCATATAATAGATAAGACAATGAGGTGACTGACTTATGGAAAAAATTTCCAACTTTATTACAACCATCATCGAAAATGATCTTGAATCTAAAAAACATGATGAAATCGTAACACGTTTTCCACCCGAACCTAACGGGTTTTTACACATTGGCCATGCACGTGCCATCATCACTGACTTTGAAAGTGCGAAGCAATACGGTGGCTACACCAATCTTCGTTATGATGATACCAACCCCAGCAAAGAAGATGACGTCTACGTAAAAGCTATCCTTGATGATATTCGGTGGCTAGGTTATGAACCCAAAAATATTTACTTTGCAAGTGACTACTTTGAAGAAATGTATGCACGTGCTGTTCTTCTTATAAAAAAAGGATTAGCGTATGTTGACGATTCCACAGCAGACGAAATTGCAAAAGATCGTGGAAACCTACAAACCCCTGGTAAGCTTTCAAAATATCGCGATCGTTCAGTCGAAGAAAATCTCAAACTCTTTAACGATATGCGCGAAGGTAAATTCAAAGAAGGCGAATGTGTTCTTCGTGCCAAAATTGATATGGCATCTCCAAACATGAACATGAGAGATCCCGTCATTTATCGCATCAGTTTTGCTGAGCATCACAACACAGGTAAAAAATGGTGTATCTATCCGATGTATGACTATGCTCATCCACTTGAAGATGCCATTGAAGGTATTACTCACTCACTGTGTTCACTTGAATTTGAAGATCATCGCCCGTTATATGATTGGGTTGTTCGAGAAACTGAAATGCCGAAAGTCCCACGCCAAATCGAGTTTGGCCGTCTATCGATTGAAAACACGGTCATGAGTAAACGTTTCTTACGTCAACTCGTTGAAGAAGGAAAAGTCATTGGGTGGGACGATCCACGTATGCCAACACTATCAGGACTAAGACGTCGGGGATACACACCAGAGGCAATTCGCAATTTTGTCATTTCAACGGGATTATCAAAAGTTAATTCTACCGTGGGAACTGACATGCTTGAAGCTGCCCTACGTGATGATTTGGCAGAACGTGCACCTCGTGCGATGGCTGTCATCAATCCACTTAAAGTTACAATAACCAATTATGAAGAAAATAAAGTGGAATATTTTGATGTTCTCTATCATCAGGATAAACCTGAACTTGGTTCACGCAAAGTTCCGTTTTCAAAACATATTTACATTGAAGCCGATGATTTTGTTGAAATTAAACCCAACAATAAGTACAAACGTTTATCGTTGGGTGATGAAGTTCGTCTCTTCTACGCCTATTTCATCAAAGCTTATGATGTCATAAAGGATAAAGACGGTAACGTCATTGAAGTATTAGCAACCTATGATCCCGAGACGAGATCAGGATCCGGTTTTAATGAAAGAAAACCCAATGGAACCATCCATTTTGTTGAGGCAACCCAAGCAAAACATGCTACTTTTCATTTCTTTGGCCCCATGATTATAGGGGATGACGACATGAATTTGATGGATCGTTTTAATGCTCATTCATGGACAACCAAAAACGGTTTTGTCGAACAAGCTTTAGGTTCCGTTAAGCCACAAGATAAGTTCCAGTTTATGCGCAATGGTTATTTCAATACAGATCTTCTTTCAACTCAAAATCAGATTATTTTTAACGAAATCGTTCCTTTAAAGAGTTCATACAAGTAAGAAAGTGGGAGTGCCATGAATTGGCTAGCTACACTAAATGAATCGCAATTAAAAGCGGTCATCCACCCAGGTGGTCCGCTTTTTGTTGTCGCTGGTGCAGGCACAGGAAAAACAAAAACACTCACTTCACGCATTGCATATTTAATCATGAACGGTGTGTCACCTCATCGCATTTTAGCGGTGACGTTTACGAATAAAGCAGCACGTGAAATGAAAACACGTGTCATCGAGATGACGGGACCCTATGCAACTGAAGTTTGGCTTTACACCTTTCATGCTTTAGGTCTACAAATTTTAAGACGCCACATCGCAGAACTCCCCTATGGGTATCGTCCTAATTTTAATGTCATCGATGAAGAGGATGGTAAGAAGATTATTCAAGAAGTGATCAAATCACTCGAACTCGATGTGAAGATGTTTTCACTGAAGCATCTTAAAAATTTAATTTCTTTGTATAAATCACGAAGATTAGATCAGTTTGAACGCACAGATGAAGAAAAGATTTATCAAAAGTATCAGAATTATTTACGGGAAAATCAACTTGTCGATTTTGATGACTTATTGTTATATCCTCTCCAATTGTTTGAAGATTATCCAAAAGTTCGCGATCACTACCAACTGGCATTTGAACATATTTTGGTTGATGAATTTCAGGATACAGATATCATCCAATATAAGCTTTTAAAAATCATGAGTATGCGTCACAAAAATGTCTTTGTCGTGGGCGACCCAGATCAATCGATCTATGCTTTTCGTGGAGCAAACTATGAAAATGCTCGACTTTTTACGAAAGATTTCGGTGCAGAACAGATTGTTCTCGAACAAAACTATCGCTCAACCAATCATATTTTAAGAGCAGCTAACCAATTAATTAACTATAACTTCAACAGACCAGCCGCTAAAAATCTCGAAAGTGATTTAGGTTTAGGTGAATTACCCGTGATCCATCATGCACAAAATGATATTCGAGAATCCTTTTATGTGGTTGGTGAAATTAGAAGACTTAATCAATTAGGGGTTCGTTTTGATGAGATGGCAGTGCTTTATCGAAATAACGCGCTTTCTCGTTTATTTGAAGAAGCAATGATCAAAGAAGGTTTACCCTATGTGATCTATGGGGGAATCTCATTTTATGAGCGACGCGAAATCAAAGATGCACTTGCATACATCAGAAGTGTTCTTGATCCAACGCAGGATTTTTATATCAAACGCATTATCAATGTTCCTAAACGCTCCATCGGACTTGTCTCTATTCAAAAGATTGAACAAAAAGCCAAAGAACTAGGAGTTTCGATGTTTGAAGCCATTCCATATGCGGACCTAACACCGTCTGCGAAACAATCTTTAACACTTTTTCGTCTCATGATTGAAGAGATGGGATCGAAGTTTGATGAGATGGAAAATTTGGCTGAAATCATGCCTTATTTAATGGGAAAAACAGGATACATCGATATGCTTCGTGCAGAAAATGACGAGATTGCTGATGATCGTATTGATAACTTAAAAGAACTACAAAACGTGTTCACACGTGGTGATCAATACTACGAAGGAACATTTTTCGAAAAACTTCATCAGCAGCTTGATCAGATTGCACTTTACTCCGATCAAGACCAAGAACTCGATGATGTCAATCGCGTTCGATTATCTACCTATCATCAGGTGAAGGGTCTCGAATTTCGTGCTGTCTTTATGGTTGTTATGGAAGAAAATATCTTTCCATCTGATCGTTCACTCATGAATCCTGTAGAGCTTGAAGAGGAAAGACGAATAGCTTATGTAGGGATTACGCGAGCAAAAGAAAAGCTTTATATGAGTTATGCTGATCAACGCATGGTGTATGGCACGATGCGATACTCCTATCCATCCCGCTTTATCCAAGAATCAAGGGTTTCCTTTGAAAAACCATCGTTTGAAGGAATCAGTGAAGGAAAGGGACATCTTCTTAAAACAGGGGATAAGATTGAACATAATGTTTTTGGTATCGGAGTTGTCATCCGTGTCGATGATGATGTAGCGACCATCGCGTTTGGTATGCCACACGGTATAAAAAAGATTTTAGAGAGTCATCCCGCTCTACGCAAAAAGAATAATTGATTGAATCTCACTAACATAAGATGAGGTGAGAACATGTTAAATGAAGAACAACAACAAGTGGTCGTCTCAAACGATCGCTTTCTTTTTTTGCTTGCAGGTGCAGGATCAGGAAAGACACGAGTACTGATTGAACGCATGAAAAGATTGATTGCTGAGGGTGAAGATCCAAGAGGGATGCTTGCCATCACATTTACGAGAAAGGCAAGTATTGAAATGCAAGAACGTTTAAATGATTCTCGGGTGAGCATTCATACATTTCACCAGTTGGCATATATTAAACTTGAGGAGTGTTTCAATTTTGAAGTGAATGTCATCGATGAAGGGGAACTTCAAAACTACACAGAAGATGATTTATTAAGTATCACAAACTACAAAAATTCGCTTTATAAAGGGAAAAAGCCAAAAGTATTTGATCGATATCAACAAGATTTAATTCGACACTCATCCGTGGACTTTGATGATCTTTTAATCACGTTTC
Organism: Acholeplasmataceae bacterium UBA5617; assembly: GCA_002424575.1. Classification (GTDB taxonomy): domain Bacteria; phylum Bacillota_I; class Bacilli_A; order Acholeplasmatales; family Acholeplasmataceae; genus Peloplasma. Next base: position 4,570 of record DIKN01000005.1, read on the forward strand.
TAAGGGAAATCAAGCATCACCCTGAACGATTGAGATATCGGTTTATCTTTGTCGATGAGTTTCAAGATACGAACCCTTTACAATATGCATTATTGAAACAGCTCACGCAAAAAGATACATCTGTTTTTGCTGTTGGAGACCCTGATCAATCGATCTATCAGTTCAGAGGAGCAACCCCTCAAATCATCGATGATTTTATCAAAGATTATCAAGCATCAGTCTATAAGCTCACGCTCAATTATCGTTCTCATCGTGCTATTCTGATGCGTGCTAATCAACTGATTAAATATAACTCACGCAAATATCCAAAAGATCTCATTCCCACAAAGGATGAACAAGGTAAAGCCTTCGCCATGCGATTTAACGATGATATTCATGAAGCACAAACCATCATCAGTATAATAAAAATTCTGAAACAACAAGGGACTCCATACGAAAATATAGCGGTCTTTTTTCGTCATCACCACCGTGCCTATTCACTTATGCTTTCGTTTCATGATGAACACATTCAGTTCCAACGTCAAGATGATCTTGAAACATTTCATGAAGGTATCCATCTGATGTCCATTCATCAATCGAAAGGTCTTGAATTTGATGTTGTCTTTATCATTGGATGCGAAGAAGGTATCCTCCCCTCAAGACGAATCAACATGATATCCGCACACGAAGAAGAAAGGCGTTTAATGTTTGTAGCCATCACACGTGCCAGACATCTTTTAATCGCAACATCGATCATCTGCAATCGTGAAAACCATCATTTCACATCATCGGTATTCTTGCGAGAAAGTGGACTTAAAAACATAAGCCACACGAGGATTAGTGATATAATATCACTGGGTGATTACGATGGACATCAAAAAACGCATCAAAGAGTTGGTCGATTTACTCAATCAAGCAAACCTTGATTATCACACCAAAGACCAACCCACAATCTCTGATTTTACGTATGACCGCATGATGAAGGAACTACAAGAATTAGAGACATCCTATCCTGAATACAAACAAAGCGACTCACCAACTGAAAAGATTGGTGGTCTTGTTTTAGAAGGGTTTGATAAGGTTACACATCGTATCCCTATGATGAGCTTAGCCAATGTTTTTGATGAGGATGAACTGAGAAGTTTCGATGAAAAAATCCGCAAGGTGACAACCTCTTTTTCTTACGTTTCCGAACTAAAAATCGATGGTTTAGCCGTCAGTCTGATCTACGAAGGCGGCCATTTTAAGCGTGCAGCAACACGTGGAAATGGTGTTGTAGGTGAAGATGTGACCCAAAACGTTAAGACGATTAAAAGTCTTCCCCTTAAATTAGCAGAAGCGATTGATCTTGAAGTCCGTGGTGAAATCTATATGCCACACAAGAGTTTTAAATTAGTCAATGAAGAGCGTATGAATCAAAACGAACCCCTCTTTGCAAATCCAAGAAATGCAGCAGCTGGAACCATTCGTCAACTTGATCCTAAGATAGTTGCATCCCGTAATTTAGATCTTTTCGTCTATACCATTGTTGATGCGAAGCGCTATGTGAAGACACAACAACAGGCTCTCCAATACCTTGAACATCTTGGATTTAAAGTCAATCCCTATTACCGATTATTACCATCTATTGATGATTTAGTACACGCCGTTAATGACTACGATATACTCAGAAAATCACTCAGTTATGACACAGATGGTGTCGTTATCAAAGTGAACGAATTTGAACTTTATGACATGATTGGTTACACAGCAAAGTCACCTAAATGGGCGACCGCATACAAATTCCAAGCTGAACAAGTGGAAACAACTCTAAAAGCAATCACCTTCCAAATTGGAAGAACAGGTGTCATCACACCGGTTGCTGAACTCGACCCCGTTTTTGTTTCGGGAACAACCGTTGCACGTGCAACTCTCCATAACGAAGATTATATTAAAACCAAAGATATTCGAATCGGTGATACCATCATCGTTCATAAAGCGGGCGAAATCATTCCTGAAGTGGTTAGAGTTGTTATGGATAAGCGAACAGATCAACCCCCTTTTGAAATGATCACCTCGTGTCCCGTGTGTGGACACCCCTTGGAACGTCATCAAGGCGAAGCTGATTATTATTGCACTAACCCAGAGTGCTCAGGTAAGAATATCAACACCATGATTCATTTTGCATCACGTCAAGCGATGGATATTGATACACTAGGTGAAAAAGTGGTTGAGATGCTTCATGAACTGGGATATCTCAATCGAATCAGCGACATCTACACATTAAGAGATTATCGTGATGAACTAAAAGAGATTCCGGGATTTGGCGAAAAGAAAGTTGAAAAGCTTCTTTCAGCCATTGAAGTTAGCAAACAACAGACCTTTGATCGTCTGATCTTTGGATTGGGTATTAAGCATATTGGGGCAAAGGTAGCAAAAACGCTGATCAAACATTTTCCATCGATGGATGCACTTCAACACGCTACAGAAAATGATCTTCTTGAGATTCATGAAATTGGTAAGATGATTGCTAGATCTATCACCCATTACTTTCAAGACGAGAAGAATCAACAACTCATTGATGAACTCAAAAAACATGGGCTCAACATGACACATACAAAAGAAGATACAATCGAACATGCATTCAATGGCAAGACTCTTGTTTTGACGGGAAAACTCAACCTCTTTTCACGCGATCAAGCAACAGATATCATCGAAAAATGTGGTGGTAAAGTTGCATCATCTGTTTCATTGAAAACGGATTTTGTTGTTGCAGGTGAAGATGCAGGGTCTAAACTTAAGAAAGCGAATGAACTCGGTGTCCGAGTTATCGATGAAGAAACATTCAAGGTGATGATTGATGGATTATATTAAAGTTCACGGTGCACGCGAAAACAATCTTCAAAACATTGATATAACCATTCCTAAAAACAAACTCGTCGTCATGACGGGTATTTCGGGTTCTGGGAAAAGTTCATTAGCTTTTGACACCCTTTATCAAGAAGGGCAACGCCGGTATATGGAATCATTATCCGCCTATGCACGTCAATTTCTCGGCAACTTTGAAAAACCCGATGTTGATAACATCGAAGGACTTTCACCTTCCATTTCGATTGATCAAAAGACAACCTCAAACAATCCACGTTCAACCGTTGGAACTGTCACAGAAATTTATGACTATTTACGCCTTCTTTATGCGCGTGTAGGTATCCCCTATTGTCCGGGAACGGATGAACCCTTGTCAAAACAGTCCATTGAAGAGATGACACTTCGCGTATTATCCCTCAAGGAGGGAAGTCGTGTTGTCATCATGTCACCGATTGTCGAACGACAAAAAGGGACACATAAAAAGCTAGCAGAACAATACATCAAAGAAGGTTTCACGCGTGCATATGTGGATGGAGAACACATCACACTTGAAGACATGCCTGAACTCGACAAAAACAAAAATCATGACTTCTTTTTAGTCATCGATCGACTCATCGTTAAAGAGGGTATTCGTTCACGCCTTTATGATGCCTTAGAACTTGCAGCTAAACTTGCTAACGGAAAAACGAGAGTTTTAGTGGGTGAAGATGCGATGCTATCCTTCAGTCAGCACTATGCATGTAATGACTCTAATTTCACCATTCCTGAGCTTGAACCACGGCTTTTTTCATTCAATACACCCATTGGAGCTTGTCCTTACTGCAATGGTTTGGGTGTCAAATTAGAGGTTGCTGAAGAACTCGTCGTTGACCCTACGAAAGGCTTACTTGATGGTGGGATTATCCCCTATAAGAATAACGATGTGGATAACTTAAACAATGCCATGATTGATGAAGTCTGCAAGACATATGATATCGATATTCAAAAACCCATTGCAGACATCGCAAAAGAAAAAGTTAACATCATCCTCTACGGTTCACCCGACCAAATTCATTTTAAAATGCGCTCTTCTTCGGGACGAGTTCATGAAAAAGTTGATTATTTTGAAGGAATTATCAATAATCTCACGAGACGTTATCGCGAAACAACATCGGAATGGATTCGTTCATGGATCGAAGGTTTTATGACCGAATCAACGTGTCCTGTATGTCATGGAGCACGTTTAAATGAACAAGCACTATCGGTCAAAATTGGTGGTAAAAACATAGACCAGTTAACGCGTTTATCCATCGATGAAACCATCACATTCTTGAGTCACTTAACGCTAAACAGTGAGCAACAAAAGATAGCGCGTCTTGCTCTTCAGGAGATTATCAGTCGATTAACCTTCCTGCAAGATGTCGGACTTGGGTATTTGACGTTAGCACGTTCTGCTGGAACGCTGTCTGGTGGTGAAGCACAGCGCATCCGACTAGCAACGCAGATTGGATCAAAATTGACAGGAGTTCTCTATGTGCTTGATGAACCATCGATTGGACTTCATCAACGCGATAACCATAAATTGATTGAAACACTTAAAAAAATGCGTGATTTAGGGAATACGCTTGTCGTGGTTGAACATGACCACGAGACAATGCTTGCCAGCGATTATTTAATCGACATCGGGCCTCGCGCGGGAAAACACGGTGGTATGGTGGTTGCTGCGGGGACACCTCAAGAAGTGATGGATAATCCAAACAGCATCACAGGTCGTTACTTAAAAGGTTTAGAAAAAGTTGAAGTTCCATCCAAGCGTCGCGAAGGGATAGGCCAAGATATTTTGGTGATGGGTGCTAAAGAAAATAATCTTAAAGATATCTCAGTTGCTTTCCCGATCGGTAAAATGACGGTTGTTACTGGTGTTTCAGGTTCGGGTAAATCAACACTTGTCAATGAGATTTTGATGAAAGGTTTGCAACAAAAACACTACAAAACAAAAGATAAACCTGGATTGCACACCGCCATTAATGATCATAATTTGATTGATCGTGTTATTGAAATCTCACAATCACCCATTGGTCGAACACCGCGCAGTAACCCCGCAACCTATACGGGAGTCTTCGATGATATTCGTGATCTCTATTCACAAACCACAGAAGCCAAAGCACGCGGCTACGATAAAGGAAGATTTTCCTTTAATGTTCGTGGTGGACGATGCGAAGCGTGCGCTGGTGATGGTGTTAAAAAGATTTCTATGCATTTTTTACCTGATGTGTATGTGCCATGTGAAGTCTGTGGTGGCACACGTTATAATCATGAAACGTTACAGATTAAATATAAAGGGAAAAACATCGCAGACGTCTTGGACATGACTGTCGAGGAAGCTCTATTCTTCTTTGAAAATCATCCTAAAATTCATCTTAAAATGAAAACTCTCTATGATGTGGGTCTCGATTACATCACATTAGGTCAAGCTGCAACTACACTTTCAGGTGGTGAAGCACAACGTGTCAAATTAGCGAGCGAACTCTATCGGCGCATCACCCCATCTTCAATCTATATTTTAGATGAACCTACAACAGGCCTACATACCGATGATGTGAAACGATTACTTAAAGTTCTTCATCGAATCGTGGATGAAGGAGCAACCATGGTAATCATCGAACATAATCTGGATGTGATTAAAAATGGCGACCATATCATTGATTTAGGACCTGAGGGGGGCGATGGTGGTGGTGAAGTGATTGCCATCGGTACTCCAGAAGAGATTGCACGTGTAGAAAATTCGTACACAGGTCAGTACTTAAAAAAAGCTTTAGAAGTTTGAAAAAATAAAGTATTATGATACACTATTAGGGGACATTGATGAACGAAAAGAAACCGGATCACGATCCAAACAAACTCACAGAAGAGGAACTTCAAGATTTACTTGAAGAACTTAAAAAGAAAAAAAAGACAACCCGCCAGATGAGCGTCGTTCTTGGTTTTATGTTGCATAAGAACTATGTGATACATATGATTTTATCGCTTGCAATCAATTTACTTATCTTTGCGGTTGTTTTAGGTCTAGCCATCGGGATAGATGCACCACTTGTTGAGATGACGTTACCCGGATTTATATTTGCAGTTATCCTGCTCACTCTGATTGAAAACTTTGTTAAAATTCTCATGTTCAAATACCTCACACGCGTCATGCTCTTCAGCATGGGATTACTCTCTGTGATGGTTCAAATCATGGTTTTGTATCTTGTTGATTTATTACTGGTTGAAGGATTTCACTTCATCGGTATTGAACGTTTAATCGCTTTTGCTTTCGTATTTTCTATTCTACGTCTCATCATATCGATTTATTTGAGACGGTTTCTCTATCATGAAAAAGTCGTTATTATGGGAGGTCGCAAATGAAACTTAAAGTGAAACATCTCGTTCGAGATATCAATCTTGAACTTCTCAATGACAAAGCTTGCATGAATCGCGATGTCAAATCTGAAATGCTTTCAAGACCAGGTGTTGAACTTGCTGGATTCTTGGATTATTTTGATCCAGAACGATTGATTCTTATTGGCTCAAAAGAAGCAACTTTTCTTCATAATTTACCCTACGAAGTGAGAAAGCAACGTGTTGAAGCCATGTTTAAGAAAACTCCACCAGGAGTGATCTTCTCTGTCAACGTTGAAATTGAAGATTTCTTTGTTGAACTAGGTGACCAGTATCAGGTTGCCATCTTGAAGAGTCAGTCACGAACAACTCCGCTTTCTGGTTCGCTTTACCAATATCTTCATTCCAAGTTAGCACCGCGTACATCGGTTCATGGTGTTCTTCTTGATATTCACGGATTAGGAACGTTGATCACCGGTAAATCAGGGATTGGGAAAAGTGAAACAGCACTTGAACTCATCAAACGTGGACACATATTGATCAGCGATGATCGTGTGGATATCTTTGAAGCAGCACCCGGTGTCCTCATCGGTTCAGCACCCAAAGTGCTTGAACGATACATCGAAGTTCGTGGTATTGGAATCGTCGATGTCGTTCAAATGTTTGGTGCGGGAGCTTATCGTGAAAATAAGAAGGTTCGTTTGGTTGTTGAACTCGAACATTGGAAAAAAGGCAAACAGTACGATCGCTTAGGAATTGATACAGAAACGATTAAAATCTTTAACACAGAAATCGCTAAAATTACAATCCCTATTTTACCAGGTCGTAACGTTGCAACACTTGTTGAATCTGCAGCTATGAATCAAAAACTCAAATATTTAGGTTATAACGCAGCCTTAGAACTCACACAAGCTGTGTCACTTCGTGCAGCAGGAAAACGGAAGGATGATGAGGATGACGAAGATTATTGATTTCTTTAAAAAAAGCAGCGATGCAAGAAATTACGTGATTGGTGGAACCATTTTTGTTGTGATGATTCTTCTTGCTGTATTGACGCAAGATCAATTGCCATATAGTAAAATTGCACTCGACATTGGGGCATTTATCAACAACATATTTGGCACAGATATTGAGTTAACCATTCAATGGTATGCAGTCTTTATATTGACTGGACTTAGCATTGGGGCTTTCTTTGCCTACGAAGAATTCAAGCGTGTTGGATGGAATCCAGAATGGTTATTTGATGGTTTACTTTGGGCAGTACCGCTTTCAATTGTGGGCTCTCGTCTTTACTATGTCATCTTTGATCCAAACCCGAGTTATAACTCCTTCATGGATGTGATCAATATTCGACAGGGTGGACTTTCTATCCATGGTGCAGTCATTACCGCATTTATCTTCGTCATCTTTTTCACCAAGAAAAAGAAAATCAATTTTTGGATTCTCGCAGATATTTTAGCTATCGGTTTCTTAATCGGACAGATTGTTGGACGTTGGGGTAATTTCATGAATGCTGAAGCGTATGGACCCGAAATTCAATCAGCTTTTATCCTAAGCATTCTCCCCGAGTTCATTAAAAATCAAATGACCATTGGTGGTGTAATCCATCACCCCACATTCCTCTATGAGGGATTATGGAACTTTGTAGGACTTGTCTTCTTACTGATTGCGAGAAGAAAGAGATGGTTCAAAGTAGGCGATCTCATGGGTCTCTATTTAATTTGGTATGGTCTAGGCCGTGGTGCAATCATTGAACCTTTACGTACCGGTGGTGACCCTGGCGATGCCCTTCGGATGTTTGGTTTACCCACAAATATCGTGTTATCGCTCACCCTCTTTATGTTAGGTGGAGTTGTGCTCATACTCGCAAAACGTTATGCCATCAAAGATCAAAAGTATTATTACGATATGTTGGTTGATATCCATGATTAAGTGTGTTCTCTTCGATCTTGATGGAACCCTCATTCAGAGCACTGAGATTATCATTGAAACATTTAAAGTAACTTTTCAAAAATATTTTCCTCAGATTCAGATTTCAGAAGATGAATATACAAACATGTTAGGTCAAACATTATTTACAACCTTTGGTTATTACACATCAAAACCTGAAGAAGTTGATGAGATTGTTCAATTCTATAGAAACTACTCCAATGATCTTATTGAGCAAGGTCTTAAAAGTTATCCTGGAGCTATTGAGATCATGACGTTTCTTAAGAAAAAGAATGTGAAGATCGGTGTTGTTACCTCCAAAATGAGAAGCGTAGCAACCCATCATTTGCAGCTCACCGGTTTGTTCGATTTCATCGATGGTTTGATCGGTTATGAAGATGTCAAAGAACACAAACCATCACCAGAACCCATTGAAAAAGCACTGCAGTTGTTAGGTGCCAAACCGAGATCAACCATCTACATCGGTGATCACGAGAATGACATCATATCCGCTAAAAAAGCAGGTATATTCACATGTGCTGTGACATATAGTCAACGCTTAAAAGACATGCTATCGTACAATCCCGATTACGCGATTGACGAACTCATGCATATTAAAGATATTATTTAAGGAGAGATAAAACATGCTTTACGACGTACTCATTATCGGAACAGGTCCTGCAGGCATTACGGCGGGTATCTATGCAAAACGTGCAAACTTAAAGGTTGCTATGTTTGAAAAAGACACACCTGGTGGACAACTATCCAAATACAATGAAATTGAAAATTATACGGGTGCCAAAAAAGTTGCAGGTTATGAACTTGCAACCATGATGATCGATCATGCATATGATTTAGACATTGAAGTCATCTATGATGAAGTGACGAAGGTTGAACTCGATGGCAACATCAAAAAAGTCATCACACCTAATGGAACTTATGAAACAAAAACTGTCATCGTTGCCTCTGGTAACGTTCCAAGACGCCTTGGTGTTGAAAACGAGGATGCACTCGCGATGAATGGTATCAGCTGGTGTGCCATTTGTGATGGCCCTCTCTACAAAGAAAGAAAACTTGTTGTGATCGGTGGAGGAAATTCCGCTGTTGAAGAAGCCGCATACTTGGCAACATTAGCAACCCATGTCACCATTGTTCAAAACTTAGACTTCTTAACCGCTGATCCTAAGGCGCAAGATATTCTGCGAAGCATGCCCAACGTCGATTATCGATTTGGATCGGTTGTCACCAAGTTTGAAATGGAAAATAATACCCTAACCGGTGTCACCATTAAAAACACGAAAGGCGATATCGAAACTATCGCTGCAGAAGGTGTTTTTGAATATGTAGGATTGATTCCAGTCACAACCTTCATTAAAGATTTAGGGATTACCAACCAATGGGGTTATGTGATCGCTAACGAAAAAATGGAAACCGCAGTTCCAGGCATTTATGCTGCAGGTGACGTCATCGTCAAACAAATACGTCAAGTCATCACCGCTGCAGCTGATGGTGCCATCGCTGCACAAAACGCACTCAAGTATATCGAGTCTTGGGGTAAATAAGTGAGCTTTGCAAAAATCGTCAAAGAGGAACTGGTGACACTTCCGATTGAGCTTGAAGAACAGATTGCTGAGTTCTCAGCATTTATCAATCTCAATGGTGAATTTCATATTGAAAGCAAGCGAAAAATGCTCGACTTCAAAACCAACAATCCCACCGTTGCTAAACGGTTTTTGCAATTAGTTCGATCGCTTTATCAGGCCGAAACCAGTTTAATCACACAAAAGATTAACAAACTCAATCAACGTCATGCTATCATCATTCGCATTCAATCGAATGTCGAAGATATCGTGAATGAACACGGCTTACTTGAAGATCCTATTGAGAACCAAGAACTCTCAACAGCAACCCCTGAAGCAAAGAAAGCATTCCTACGTGCATCCTTTTTAGCAGGGGGATCTGTAAATCATCCCAAGACCGCAGAGTATCATCTTGAAATCTTCACAAAAGAACCCAATCAAGCCATTTTCCTGCAAAGTATCATGAATTTTTTTGAACTCAATGCCAAGATTACCAAACGTCGCCAAGGATTCATCTGCTACATCAAAGATGCTCAAGGTGTCAGCGATTTTCTTCAACTCATTGGTGCACAACAAGCACTTTTTCAATTTGAAGACATACGCATCAAAAGAGATTTTAACAATTCCATCAACCGTGTCATGAACATGGAAATTGCTAATGAGAAAAAAGCCATTGTTGCAGCAAACGAGCAGATTAGAGATATTGAAATCGTGGAAAAATATATACCCCAAGGACAAATTGATGCGAAGAGTAGACAGGTGATTGAGCTTAGAAAAACATACCCTGAAGCGAGTCTTATGGAGCTTGTTCAACTCTTCGAAGAGACTTATCATGATCAAATCAGTAAGTCCGGTATGAATCATCGATTGGTTAAGATTAAGCAGATGGCCAAAGAGATTAAGGAGGGATTGTCATGATCATAGGACTCGGTATTGATTTAGTCGAACTCGATCGTCTTAAAGAACTCATGAGTGATCGTTTTATTGATCGAATACTATCTCGTGCAGAAAAGAAATTATATTTAAATATTGCTGCTGAAAACACAAAACTATCTTTCATTGGTGGACGGTTTGCTGCAAAAGAAGCCCTCTTTAAAGCCATATCAAAAGGAAATGGAACGGCATACTACACTGATTTTTCAATCCTCAATCGTGAAAACGGTCAACCCTATGTTGAAACCGATTTCTTTCAAGATGATGAAATTATTCATATCACGATAACCCATACAGACCACCATGCGATCGCTTATGTGATGATTGAGAAACTTTAACATAATGTTTCACAAAGTTGTAATTTAAAGGCATATTCGGTATAATTCAAATGAAGAGGATGTGACATTATGGCAAGAGTCCAACAAGTACAACCAGCCAACAAAAAAACACCGGTGAAAAGCACACCAACCAATCAACAGCCCAAGAGCAAACAAGAACTCTCAAAGACCAGTGCAAAACATGAACCAACAAAAAATGAAATCATGTTTTTCCGTATTGGTATGTCCATTATTGCTTTAACATTGATTACGGTTGCCATTATATTCACCATTCAATATTTCATGAATAAAGAGGAAGAAGAAGGTTTATTTGACGACTACATTCATTTGACAGCAAGTGAACTCACACAACTGACAGGTTATGATTCAAACTCGGGTGTTTACGGTGATTTCACATATTTTGCAGGTCAAGAAGCCTATGAAGATTTGTACGCACTAATCAACACGAACACCAAGATTTACATCTATTTCTACAGCGCATCTTCACCAAACGATGAGATCGTCAATTTGATTAAAGATACAGATTGGGAAGGGAAAGCACTTTTCTTGGTCAACCTTGATCTTCAAAAAAATAATTTAGGTGGAGCTGCATTGAGCCATCTCAACCTTGATCTCAATCGATCCAATTTGCTTGTCACCTTCGATGTTGAAAATCAAACATTCTCAACCGACATTCGTGTGACAGATATTGTCAGAGTACTTGGTCGAATCTAAACAAGAAAACATAAAGGGCTCAGCCCTTTTGTGCTATTAAGGAGTCAACAATGAACGAAAACATATTATTAGACATTCAAAAAACATTAAGTATTCCACTCAAAAGTATCACCACGGTTCTTGAATTATTAGAAGAAGGGAACACGATTCCTTTCATCGCGCGTTATCGTAAGGAAGCAACCGGCGGACTTGACGAAGAACAAATCAATGAAATTTATAAAACGTGGGAATATCAAAACAGTTTACTCAAACGAAAAGAAGACGTCATCCGTTTAATTGATGAAAAAGGAATGCTCACAGAAGACTTAAAAAACGAGATTTTGAAAGCTCAAAAACTTGTTGAAGTTGAAGATTTATATCGCCCATTTAAAGAAAAGAAAAAGACAAAAGCAACCGAAGCGATGGCCAAAGGTCTTGAGCCCCTTGCCAATTGGTTGATGATGTTTACAAACGATAACGTCATCATCGAAGCTAAAAAATTCGTAAAAGAAGATGTACCCACACCTGAAGAAGCCATTGAAGGTGCTAAGTATATCATCGCTGAAATGGTCTCCGATGATGCGAATTATCGTAAAGCACTACGTCAAGAAATGGTTAATCACGGTATGGTCATGACATCGATTAAAAAGAATGCAGTCGATGAGAAAAAGACGTATGAAATGTATTATGATTATCAAGAAGCCGTCAACAAAATTCGTCCCCATCGTATTTTAGCCATCAACCGTGCAGAAAACGAAAAAGTGATTACTGTCAAGATTGAAACAGACCGAGAACGCATGATCGCTTATTTAGAAAGAAAAATCATGAAACGTGAGCAATCACCATCTGCAATCTATATCAAACAAGCTATTGATGATGCGTTAAAGCGTTTAATCTATCCATCACTCGAACGAGAAGTACGCGCAGAACTTACTGAAAAAGGTGAAGAACAAGCCATCGAAATCTTCTCGGTCAATCTTCAAAAACTTCTATTACAACCTCCCATGAAAGGTAAAGTCGTGTTAGGCATCGACCCAGCCTTTAGAACCGGATGCAAACTCTCTGTTGTTAACGAACAAGGAACAGTTTTAGAGAAGGGTGTTATCTATCCCCATGAAAAAACTCTTGGAGGAAAGATTACCGATGAACAAATCAAAGAATCACAACGTAAACTGCTTCTTTTGATTAAAAAACATAAAGTTGAAATCATTGCCATTGGTAATGGAACAGCATCACGTGAAACGGAAGCCTTTGTCGCAGAATTGATTAAGACAACGGGCATGAAAGTTCAATTTGTCATCGTGAGTGAAGCGGGAGCGTCCGTCTATTCAGCATCCGAATTAGCAAGAGAAGAATTCCCCGATTTTTCCGTTGAAGAACGTTCAGCAGCATCCATCGCAAGACGCTTACAAGATCCTTTATCAGAACTCGTTAAAATTGATCCTAAATCGATTGGTGTCGGTCAATATCAACACGATGTAACGCCTAAGAAACTGAATGATCAATTAAACTTTGTTGTCACTCAAGCAGTCAACCAAGTTGGTGTCAACGTCAATACGGCATCGAAAGCACTTCTGATGTATGTCTCAGGTTTGAATAAGTCTACCGCAGAAAACATCGTTAAATTTCGTGATCAATCAGGTAAATTTATTCGTCGTGAAGATTTACTTAAAGTTCCTAAGTTGGGTGGAAAAACCTACGAACAAGCTATTGGATTCTTGCGCATTCCTGATGGTGATGAAGCACTCGATATGACTGCAGTTCACCCCGA
>DIKN01000069.1:0-5044 GCA_002424575.1 Acholeplasmataceae bacterium UBA5617
AAAGCAAGAATGAAACTCCATGAAGGAGAATTAGCTGCAAAAGCTGAAGCAGAAAGAATCGCTTTAGAACAAGCAGCAAAACAACCAAAACAACCCACTGTTGAAGAACTGCTTTTGGATATTAAGAAAATATTAGAAAAAAAGAATGTCTAATTTAGACTGTCTTCCGGTCCAGGGACATATGAAAGATGATTTTATGTGAATAAAATAAACACAATAAGCAAGATCAAGTATTCGGTTTGCGAAAAATATTTGGCAACCAATTATGTTTTAGTGATAATTTGCATAATATAAAAGGAAAAGGGCAAGGAAAGCTTGCCCTTTTATATAGAGGATTACCCAATGGGGGGGGAATTGTGTAACCCTCATACTATCTTGAAGATGAAATCATCTCCAAGAAGTACGCATGAACGGAAGTATCCTCAGTCAATTCTGGATGAAACGCTGTTGCGAGCATGTTGTTTTCTCGTGCTGCAACCCATTTTTCTGAAACTGTGGATAAAATGTGAACCGAATCACCTTTACGTGAAATATAGGGTGCACGAATAAAGGTCATTGGAATCATGTGTTGATCAAACAGATCAACGGTCATAAAACTCGATAATTGTCTACCATAAGCATTACGCTTCACGGTGATATGCATCAAACCAAGATGGATGGTGGAATCATTCTCTAGCGATTCAGCAAGAAGAATCATCCCTGCGCATGTTCCAAAGACGGGCAACCCCTTTTGGATCATCTTTTTGAGATCATCGAGCATATCTAAATCTCTTAACAGCTTTCCCATGGTTGTCGATTCACCACCAGGGAGAATCAAACCATCCATAGGACGACATAAATCTTTCTTTTGGCGAATATCGAAGGTGTCAACACCCATACGTTTAAGCATATGATGATGCTCAATGAATGCACCTTGAACGGCCAAGATGCCAATCGTCATCTTATTTACCTCGTTCAGCCATTAATAGTTCGATTTCTTGTTCGTTAATACCCACCATCGCCTCACCTAAATCTTCAGAGATTTCTGCGAGCACTTTGGGATCATGATAATTGGTGACTGCTTTCACAATCGCTTCCGCACGTTTTTTAGGATTGCCAGATTTGAAAATACCTGAGCCCACAAAAACACCTTCAGCACCAAGCTGCATCATCAGTGCTGCATCCGCAGGGGTTGCAATTCCTCCAGCAGCAAAGTTAACAACAGGGAGTTTACCATGTTCATGAACATATTCAATCAAATCAAGAGAGACACCTAATTCTTTTTGTAAAACATAGAGCTCATCTTTTCTTAGTGATTGAACACGTCTGATTTCTTTTTGAATTTCGCGCATATGACGAACAGCTTGGATGACATCACCTGTTCCAGGTTCGCCTTTGGTTCGTATCATGGAAGCACCCTCACTGATGCGTCGTAACGCTTCACCTAAGTTTTTCGCTCCACACACGAAAGGGACACTGAAACGCGTTTTATCGATGTGATGAAGATCATCAGCAGGTGATAATACTTCACTTTCATCAATATAGTCGATTTCAATGGCTTCTAAGATCTGTGCTTCCACAAAATGACCGATACGAACTTTCGCCATCACTGGAATGGAGACAGCTTGTTGAATCGCCTTAATCATTTTTGGATCACTCATACGTGATACACCACCTGCAGCACGGATATCTGCGGGAATACGTTCGAGTGCCATGACTGCACATGCACCTGCGGCTTCAGCAATTTTTGCTTGTTCAGGTGTGGAAACATCCATAATGACTCCACCCTTTAACATTTGGGCGAGTTCTTTGTTTAAACGATAACGTTCGTTATGTAACATATTGACACTTCCTTGCTCATTGGATACTTTCATTGTATACTAGTAACTGGTATAAGAAAATATTCAGTTTAATAAAAAACGAGTATACCAGATGGAGTCATCATGGGACATTTACGTTATGTTGAAATCTATGAACAATTCAGACATATGATCTTAGAGGGTAAATTGGTTGAACATCAAAAACTGCCTTCAAAGCGCAAACTCGCAGAGAATTTGAAGGTGAGTCCTTTAACGGTCGAAGCTGGTTATCAACAATTGATTGCTGAAGGCTATGTTTATGCTGTTGAAAAAAAAGGTTATTTTGTCCATAAACAGGTAGAATTGATGTTATCCAAAAAAGAAAGTGAAGTTATATGTGAACAAGAACAAGAAAAGCCGATATTCAAATACAATTTTGAAACGAACATCGTTGACACATCACTTTTCCCCAACACAACATGGGCAAAGCTATCCCGTGAAGTCATTTCAGAAAATCACCATGAGATGCTCAACATGACACCCCCACAAGGATTACTCGATTTAAGAATAGAGATTTCACGGTATCTTGAGATATATCGCGGCATAGATGTCACACCGGATCGGATTATCTTAGGTTCAGGAACAACATCGATGATTGGATTACTGGTAGAGCTTTTAGGTAGAAAAAAAGTCTATGCGATAGAAAAACCTGGATACCACCGGATTGAGCACCTATTTAGAGCTCATGAAGTCTTCATCAAACAAATCCCTCTTGATCAGATGGGCATGCGCATCGATCATCTGATATCCTCTCATGCCCATGTGTGTCATGTCACACCCTCTCACCAGTATCCAACCGGTGTCGTTATGCCCATTTCAAGACGCGTCGAACTTTTAAACTGGGCAGTCCATCAGCAGGGATATATCATTGAAGATGATTATGATTCAGAATTTCGCTTTCAAGGAAAACCCATCCCAGCTCTTCAAGGACTCGATCATAATGATCGTGTCATCTACATGAATACTTTTACAAAGAGTTTAGCGCCATCATTTCGCATGAGTTATATGGTTTTACCCAAGCACTTGATGAATCGGTATCATGAACTCTCATCGTATCATGGATGTACAGTTCCTACATTTGAACAATACGTACTCTATAAATTTATGCATGGAGGTCTTTTTGAACGACATATCAATCGTATGCGTAATCATTATCGAATGAAACTCGAGAAAATCAAATCGATTCTATCACAATATCCAAACATCAACATGCACGGTGATGAAGCGGGTCTTCATTTTATTCTTGAAGTTATCACCCATGAGTCCGAGGAGAAAATCCGAGAAAAACTTAAATGTTCATCGCTTCAAATCACCGTGCTTGATGAAGAGGAAAGAAAACATCTCTTCCCATATCCATGCTTATTAATGGGGTATTCAGGACTCCCTTTAGAGAGTATTGAAGAAGCATGTCATGCACTTCTACACGTTTTAGGGTTGAATACAAAAAAGACGACAAAAGATTGAAGGATTTTAGATATAATAAAGACAAACGCATGATGTGAGGTGTATGATATGAAAAAATGGGTACTCATCCTCTTAGGTTTGCTCTTAGCTTTTTTAGGGAGTATTGGCATTCAGTTTGCCATCAACATGGGCATTGATCCTATCCCATCAAGACCTGCTGGTGATTATAATTCAGGTGGTGCAGATCGCTTGCTCTATTACTTTTATCAAGAACAATTAGGCACACCTGTGGATGGTATCACACTCACAGATTCGTTTGTTGATAGCGAATTAGAAGGAACATTTGATTATATCAATGGTCGCTATGATGTCGCTGATTTTAGAGTGAATGCTCTCTTAAGACTCTATTTATCCTATAAAGATTTAATGGCTGAACATACCCAGGATGCCATTGAAGAGGTTTTGCTCGGTTTCAAATATTGGATGGATCAGGGTGGCGAAGATTCGATGTGTTTCTGGTCAGAAAACCATCAAATCTTATTTGCATCTGAAGAATATTTGGTCGGACAAACATTTCCTAATCGCATCTTTACCGTGGATGGTAAAACCGGATTAGAACATATGGCTATGGCGAAGAAGAGACTCGACGCATGGCTTTATCAACGATTTACGTACGGGTATACCGAATGGTATTCCAATAATTACTACCCTGAAGATATCGGTCCACTTTCCAACCTTATCCAATTTGCTGAAGATGAAGATCTCGTGATTCGTGCTAAGATGGCGATGGATCTCTTGTGGTATGATATGGCATCCCAAAGTTATCGTTACGAGGGTATCGATGCCAGCTCAAATCCTCGCATCTATTACGTCTTTAATCCTTCATCGGGAAGAAGCTATTCGGATAATCGTATGAGCGATGACACCGGAAACCGAATGAGAGATTATATCGATTATGTGATGCAACCCGATGAAACAAAACATCTCAATGGTGGATGGGGTTCATCAGCCAATGGATTTTTCAATGCATTTCGTCAAATGATGGATGCTAGAGATTTAGAAGGTCATCCCTTCTATGAAGTTCCAGAAGTCATCAAAGCTATCTTTAATGATCCAGCAGAAGACAAGATTATTCGTGCTTCACAATCTTTAAACGTTGAAGAACTTCAAGGTGAAGGATTGCTTGGTCAAGAAGATCCTCAAATCATGATGCAATGGGCAATGGAGGCATTCAGTAATCCGGAAGTTGCCAATAATACGATTCAGTACATGTCAAAGAACAACATGTTCTCGAATGAATTTTTAAACGATTTTAAGCTGGTCAATTTGTGGCCACTTCGCGCATTCAATCTTCTAGGTATGGTTAGCCGTACCCTCAAACCTTCAACCAATGGTGTTGCGATTGAGCGTGCAAATGTTTATACCTATAAGAATGATCATTTCTTGATGTCAACCGCACAAGCTTATCAGATGAATGAGTATGCTGATCAACATGCTGTTCATCAGTTTAATCTTTCCAATCGTGTTTCTGTTTTTTCCACACAACCCGCTAAAATACAAAGACGATCAGGAACACCGACATATTGGGTTGGAAATGGTCGTCAACCGATGAGTGTTCAAGAGAAGAACGTCAACATTTCCATCTATCAACCCCCAACAAAAGTTGGTTTCATGGAACCCATGATTATCAAAGAAACAACGCATGTGTTCTTTCCCATACAACTCTTCGATGAAGTCAATCTAAACTATTTGGATCAAGGCATGATTTATGGACGGGTGAATGGCACCTATATTGGTATACG
>DIKN01000069.1:5128-27881 GCA_002424575.1 Acholeplasmataceae bacterium UBA5617
GTTCAAGTGGGTCAAGGTGATCATTATTATGTCACAGAGATGTCATCTGTTGACATGGAATCCTTTGATAGTTTTGTTACCCGCATGATGGCTAATCCATTGGTATACGATGAAGTCAATCATCAGGTGAATTACATCACAAAACTCTACCTTGAACATTCCACGACGTCACTTCAAGCCAACATGACAGGTTTATTTTTAGTTAATGATGTCATCGTTGATCTTGAGTATCCACGCTTTTGGTCTCCATATGTTTTGGGTCAAATTGAACGGAAACCAGAGACCATTATGTTTCAATTCGGTGGTCATGCACTTGTCATCAATTATCAACAAAAGACGAGAATTGCATCATGAGAAAGATCGGACTTCAAACCTACACGGTTCGTGCATTGATGAAAGAAGATTTGGAGTTTACACTCTCTGAGATCAAATCCATCGGTATCACCCACATTGAGGTATCGCGGATGCCGATTAACCATCAAACGGCTTCATGGATTAATCACCATGAACTCAGCGTTTGTTCCATTCAATTGACGTTATCGAAACTGCTGCATGATGCACAAAATGTCATTGCATTTGCAAAGGCAGTAAAGACTAATCATGTGGTTGTCTCTGTCCTACCATGGTGGGGACACCTCCCTTTTATCGGCATCAAGACATTTGTAAAGAAGATTCATGATGTCTTAAACATTTATGAAAAAGAAGGCATTTTAGTATCCTTTCATCATCATGCTTATGAAATTAAAAGAAGTCTTCTCAACGTTTTAGATCAGCATTTAGACAAGCGTATTGGATATATATTAGATACCTATTGGATTACATCATCTGGTCAAGACCCACTCGCACTTTATCAGGCTTTTGCTCATCGTGTTCGAGGCATTCATTTAAGAGATTATCTGGATGGTCATGATGCTGCACCTGGAAAAGGGAATATTGACTTTAAACGACTCCTTGATCATCTCCTTGAATCGGTTTATACCGTGATTGAAGAAGATGCACAAGATCCACTGATTTCTGTTGAAGAAGCAAGACTATATTTGGAGGGACTCCTATGACACAAAAACCGTTTAATAACAAAGAGAAAATGATTTTTGCCTGGGGAGATGTCTTTGGTGGTGGTTCACAAGCCATGATCGGCGTTCTCTATTTGATTTTCTTAACCGATATCATCGGCATCAACCCTGCGCTTGCAGCGACTGCCATCATGGTTTCCAAAGTTTGGGATGCCATCAGTGATCCATTGATGGGTGTGATCAGCGATAATACGCGTAGTAAATTTGGACGAAGAAGACCGTTCATCTTTGCGGGTGGTTTACTCGTTTTGATTGCATATCTTTTAATGTGGTTTCCTCTTGGAAGTGGCTTAACAGAGGGCGTTAAAGTCTTCTATGCGATTGCTACCTATCTCTTCTATAGCACCGTAGCAACCGTTGTGATGGTACCTTATAGTTCGCTTTCTGCTGAGATCACAACGGATACAAAACAACGAAACAGTGTGAATTTAATTCGCTTAATTATTTCAACGGTGGCCAGTGCAGTCTGTACCTTGGTGCCCTCCATGTTACTTGAACAGTTTAAAGCTGGGGCGTTCGGTATTGATGTCTTCTACATCGTTGTTGGTATTGGATTTGGACTGTTCTTTGCACTCCCACTTGTCCTCATTGGTCTATTCACACGCGAACGTGCAACTCTTCCGGAAACAAAATCTATTTTTTCAATGAAGACATTCGTTAAACCGCTTCGTATGCGCGCTTTTCGTGGTTTAGTCTACATGTATCTTTGTCAAAGTATTTCCATGGATATCTTGTCAGCAGGTATTATTTTCTTTACAACATATGTCTTAATCACAGGATCATCCACCGTCTTTTTAGGAATTTTTATCGGCGTACAGCTTTTGATGTTTCCTTTAATCAATTCACTTGTCAATAAAATTGATAAAAAGAAGATTTACTATTATGGATTACCTCTCGCTGTCATCGCATTTTTGTTCGTCGGATTATACCCAGAAAACTGGCCGATCGTCGGTGCTTATGTACTGACAGCATTAACAGCGCTTGGCTTTGCCGGTGCGCAGTTGATGAGCTGGATCATTTTCCCCGATGCTGTTGATGCTGGAGAACTTGTTTTACACGAACGTCCAACGGGATCATTTTCAGGTATCATGACGTTCATTCGTAAAACAGCATCCGCGATTGCCATTCAAATTTTTGGAATCATGCTCGCCATCTCAGGATATGTTCGACCCACAGAACTCGTGCCTGTTCCTACACAACCTGAGGCTGCCGTTTGGGGCATTCGACTCGCCATGTCATTATCCTTTGTCATCTTGATGATTATCGGCTATTTTGTCTCGAAACGTTTTGTACTTACCAAATCACTGACTCTTGAAATATCTTCGTTTCTCGACAAACGTGAGCATCATGTTGAATTATCAGAAGAAGAAAAACAAAGACTTCAAGAGATTCAAACCATTGTGGGTTAGGTGATGATGATGGCAATCCAAGAAGATGTCGGCATGGCCGTCAAAATGAACACGAAGTGCTTTCCTGAAATCATCGATTTGGATCAAGGGAAAAGAATTGATGAAACCAATCTCTTATCCTTGGTTGATTTTGTCAATGCACGATATGATTGTGCAGATTTTCGGATGCTCGTCTTAATCAAAACATATAAAGATTATCGAAAACTTTTAACCAAAGAAACGACGCAAAAAATCAAAGATGCTATACTCGGTTTTAAATATTGGATGGATGAACCGGGTCATGATGGCATGTGTTTTTGGTCTGAAAACCATCAGCTCATTTTTCATACATGTGAATATTTAGCAGGACAAATGTTTCCTGATGATACATTTTTAAACAATCAAGAGGTCGGAAAAGCACATCTTGAAAAAGCCAAGATTAAAATTGAACATTGGCTTCAAGATCGTTTTACTTATGGGATGACAGAGTGGCATTCCAATACGTATTATGAAGAGGATATCGCACCTTTAGTTCTTTTGGTTGAACAAGCAAAAGATCAACCGATTGTCATTCGATCCAAAATGATATTAGATCTTTTGTTTTTGGATATGGCACTCTACAGCTTTGAAGGTTATTTTGTCACATCCTCGGGTCGCGCATATGAAAACCAAAAAAAGCGTGGGGCTGATGCTGATGTCAACGATTTACTCAAACACGCTTTTGGTATCTTAAATCATGAATACGACTACACTCGATTATCGACAGTTTTTCTTCTGACCAAACATTACCGCGTTCCAGAAGTCATCAAGCGTATTGCACTACAAGAAGAAAAGGGCATCATGAAGGCATCCAATGGTTTATATCTTTCTCAAGTCAAACATGAAATCAGTGAAAAAACAAACGATCGCCAAGGGATGTATTTTTGGGGCATGGAAGCATTCACCAACCCTGAATCGATCATGATGACGATGAAGATGTATAACGATTGGCATCTGGAAAACAATAATTTCTTGCGTGATCTCAAGATGATCAATGCACCGATACTGCGGCAGTTAAGATTGTTACCTCTTTTGGTTCGCATGTTGAATCCTGCAACACGTGGGGTTGCTATCGAACGCGCAAACACCTATGTCTATCACACAAAGTATTACATGCTATCTACCGCTCAAGCATATCGTCCGAAAGCATTCGGGGATCAACAACACCTGTGGCAAGCTTCACTCCCTGGAGATATTCACATCTTTTCAACCCATCCTGGATCGCCCATGTTCGATGATCCTGCACGCAACTTCTCGCCTTCCTATTGGGTAGGCAACGGGATCCATCCGTTAGTCATTCAGCATGAAAACAAAGTCTTTGTTCTCTACAACCTCAAACCACGAAAAGGTTTTTTAGAGAGAAAAAGACAGATGTTTATCCATGTTCATCTTCCCTTTGAGTCATTCGATGAAGTGATTGAAATGGAAGATGCCATTTATCTCAAAAAACAAGAAACATATTGTGCACTTCAATTTTCAAAAGGATACGAGAAAAAAGAAGATGAAGTCATCCTCTATGGGAAGCATATTCAAATGGTTGTCACCATGGGGTCATCGAAAGAAGATGGTTCATTTCATGAGTTCATCGACAAGAGAGAGCCTGAAGAACTACTCATGACACGCTTTGGAATCTATTTAGAGAATATGGAACACACATATCAAATCAATTGGCATGATCAGTTGATTTTCGATAAAAAGCGTATATTGCTTGAATATCCTCGATTTGAATCACGTTTTGTCAATGCGGATCGAAAACCTAGCACGATTGAGATTACATGCGATGGGCTAGGTTTAACCCTCGATCACGATGCATGTACACGGGAGGTATGGTGAAATGAACGTTATCGAAAAGATTAACAAACTCGCAAACGATATCGTTGAAACATGGGATCCTAAGATGAAGTGGATGTGGGGAGAGGCTCTCCTAGGTTATGCGCTCTCTCTTTTGGATGAACACCAAAAAACAGACAAGTTTACCCCTTTTTTGAAAGCTTACTGTGATTACTATGTTCAAAATCCTCCACGTGTCGATCAAAGTGATACATCAGCTCCGGGATTAATCACCTATTACATGTGGAAAAAAACCCATGATGAAAACTATAAAAAACTCACCGATCGCGTCATCCATTACATCATGAAAGAACCACGATTGATCGAAGATTCTGTCAATCATTTAGGAAATTCATTAGAAGGTAAATTCTATCCAAAATCTATATGGGTCGATAGTTTGATGATGTTCTCTGTATTTCCAGCACGTTATGCTAAAGAGACTCACGATCAGGACATGATGAATGTAGCAGCGAGACAGCCCAGAATCATGGCAAAATACATGCAAGATCCAAAAGATTATCTCTGGTATCACAGTTATTGGACAACATGGAAGACACACTATCCCAAACGAAAGATATACTGGGGAAGAGGTAACGGCTGGGTGATTGCTGCATTACCGATGATCTTAGAATCGATTGGCGATCATGAAGAAAGAGAATCGATCATCTCTATCTTCCAACAAACAGCAAAAGCACTCCTTCCATACCAACGTCAAGATGGTACTTTTGAAACCGTGATCAATAAAGTTGGAAAGACCTATCGTGAACTATCCTTTACTGCATTGGTAGCTTCCGGTTTCTTGCAGGGATATCGATTAAATCTGTTGGATGAAACATTCAAACAAGCTGGCGAAAAAGCTCTTTTCGCGGTGATCGATGCACTCTATGAAGAAAATGGAAGACTCATCATGCCTGAAATTAGTGGACCTACCATCCCGATGCCTTTATTCCCATATTTAGGATATAAGTTGATCCCGCGCAACAAAAATTGGTCATATGGACTTGCTGCATTAATCTTTGCAGGTATTCAATATGATTTATTGAATAAAAACGGCTAAATATCTAGCCGTTTTCTTTATGAATATCTAGTACATCAATCGACATGAGATGTTGATATTGATCTTAACCTGTTAAACAAGTATCAATGAGAAATCCACGTTCGTTTTCTCGCTCTTTCAACCCATGAGATATCTTTGATATAAAGGACGGGCATAAGGACTCACCTCATATCAAAAATAGCACAAATATTTGAATATATAAACACATAAAAGGTATACACGAGTAATTCCTAAATACCTCGATCATTCCAGATATCATAATATATAATTTTGTAATCGGTATTCAATTCAAAACGTGTGTTTGGAATGTTCACTTCGTTATGCAAATTATACTGTATATGATATTGAAATTGTTCTTGTGTTGTGGGAATGTGTGTACAGTCATTTATAAAGTATAGAAACACAAGAAGAACGCTTCTACGGTTACCCAAAAAGTTTTTAAGACCATCTAGAAAGCAAAAACGATTTGCAATTTGATAATACTTTGTTAACCACAAGTCTTGACCAGATATATCTTTCTTAAGACTCTCACCTAGAACATTTAAAATTCTATTGTATCTAGCAGAAATGCTTGTACTTGATAATTTTGTACGACTCATTATTTCATTAATATGAGCTTTTGCTTCTACGATTATGAGTGTTCCATCTGGCGCAATACCAATAGCATCCCATTGAGGTTGTCTTCTTGAAGGCCAAACATCATTCCAATTAATTGTGTCTAAACCCAATTCTATGAGATGCTTTTTTGGTAGATTTTTCATTTCATACTCGATGAATGATTCACTTGATAGTGGAGAAATCCACGATATATTACCCAATCCAATTTTTATATCCAGCAAATTTTTCCTGCTCAATCTTACGATATTACCTTGTCGGTTTTGGTCATCAGCCAGATTATTTACGCAAATTTGCATACATAATTTGCTTCCTCTGTTTGCTAATTCATTGGTTAGATTGCTCATGAACTTCCTCCATTATTCATCGCTGTATATGTGTGTAGTGATGATTTTTTTATTTGGAAACTTCTAGATCTTCTGTTTAAGTTTAAGCACTTTTCTTTTCATACGCTTCAGTGTCAATCCAAAACGTTCTCCAAGTGAATGTCTTAAACTCTTAAAAACATCACTGAATAATATCCATAACACATAGGCTATAAGCAAATAATGAATCACATGAACCACATAAGATTCCATCCTAAGGTATGTCGCATTATCGAAGATATACATGACCAAAAGACCAATTAAGCCTAAATTAATGAGTGTTTTCATAGAAATAGGAACCCCAATATCGCAAATACAACAGCATAAGCAACGTTAAATTTCATCGTTTTTTTGATGTGGAAGGCGATTTCTTTAGGAATGGAGAGCTGACGTTTTTTTCTCACGACAAGAAGAACAATCCAAAGGACGTTCATTACGAGCCAAAAGATTGCACAACCCAATAAAATCATAGGAATCATGGCGTTTGACCTCCAAAGATACGCTGATAAAGAGCCATCAGCCAATCTAAAAACCGATATAATGCATCTTTAATGGCATCAAAACGAATCCATTCTTTGAGGGTTTCAAGTTTTTCAGCAAATGAGATGCGGTTTAATAAATCTTGAATACTTTGTATCGGTTCTGTATTGACCACGTAGATTAATGCAACCAATCCACCTGCTAAAATCAAATAATTCATGATTTGATTAAATGACAAAAACCTAAATGTTAATCCACGATGGTGTTCTTTGACAAATTGTCGCATCGCATCATGATCATGATGATCTTGCTTATAGCAGTATGGACAACTGATCAAGTGTTTAGGATAGTCATGATATTCCGATTGTCTACACTTTGTGAGTTGAAAACGAAGACGGAATAGTGACCACATCCATGACCTTGGAGAAGGTCTTCTCACATCGGTAACATCTTTAATCATGAGGGCACGCTTCATGGTTTTTTGGTAGTGAAGGGGAAATATTTCGATCGGTTTTGTCTTTTCGTCGAGCTCGACACCGGTAAACATTTTTTTATGGATAAAGATGTTCTTTTCTACAAAGTAACTGATGGGTTTAGCTGACTGTTTATGAGTCGCTTTGAAAGGGTGCTGATCTTGAAGAAGGGTATGGATGATAACTGCGAGATGATAGCGAATCACTTGAGAACTCTTCGGATTGAAGACAACTTCTGGTGGAATGATTTCTTGAACTTCATCGATGATGTCATCGGTTTTTATGGGTGCATGGGATTTTTCGAACTCAAAAACAACCTTTGGGATTTCTGTTTTGAGTTCGATTGTTTTTTCTTCAACGACTTTAGGTTTCGTTGGTTTCGGATCGAAGGGTGAACGGATCAGTTCAAGATCACGCTTTCTTGCTTCTTCAAGTAAACGTTTCTTTTCGGCCTCTATTTTCGCTTTCTCATCCTCAATTTTTTTCAGATAAGCTTGATAACTTTGCATTGCGTAATATTCTTGTGGTAAATATTCTTCACGCTGAAAAGCCATCGGTTGATACGTACCATCTGAGGTTCCTAAGAGTACAAGATCGGGGATGTAAGGATTGAAGTGTTGATCGATGAATAGTTCCGATAATTCAACAGGAATCCCTTTTCGTTCAAGTTTGATGAAGAGTGTTGCAATCTTTTCAGCCATCAAAACTTTCGCTTTTTCAGTGATCTTAAGTTTACCAATACGATTGCCCTTAAGCAGATGATTCACACGATAGAGATGAGGGATGTGGTTGATGATATAACCGATGGTGACACCCTCTTTTTTAATCAATTGCTTAGGATAAATGAACACACGCTTAAGCGATCGATCATCATGTTCTTGATAGATGGTTTCGATGCGTTCATTCAGTTTATATTTTTCCATCATCTTTGAATCGAAAAAATAAGCGAGCTGTTTCCCTTTTTTTAAGGTATAGATTTTACCTAAAATGGTTTCATCATAGACATTGTTTTCGTCGACGACCACAGGTTTTCGATCGGTATCATACGTGATGTATTTTTTGGAAATGGATTTAAAATAATCAAGAAGATAATCATAATCTTTTGTTTGCTCACGCGCACAAATGGGACATTTTTGGAAATGATTGGGATAGAAATGTGTTTTATCTTTCTTACATTTTTTCAATGAATCTTTAAAGATTTTTAACTCTTTAACCCATGCATCAGCACTTGGACGATCGTTGTTGCTCAAGGCATGTTTCAAGAATGAACGATTAAAAAGTTCTTGAATCCCTTTGGGTAAGAAGCTATAAGGCATCGCGTTTTTTGGTGGAATGATGTTGGTCGAAAGATAATTATAGGGAAAAATTTCTTTTTCCATCGTATAGTTAATCGCGTTTCCATCAAACCCTAAAATGCCTTTGATACGCGCAGAAAAGGGATGGACACCGAACATCAGAATTTGGAAAATTAAAATAGCTAAACCATAATTATCGTGGTTAGGAATACGTTTGACTTCTTGAGTTTGTTTCTTTTTGGCTTCTAAGACTTCAGGCGCTGTGTAGTCTGGGGTAAAGACTTTACAGTGGAAGAGTTTGTTTTCAGATGAAAACTGAAAAGAGTCAGTATCGACAACACCAATTTCAAATCCAGGATAAACGAAGAAATCCGAGGTGTTGATATCACCGATGATTGTGTCATTTTGATGCAAGAATCCCATGACTTTCGCAAGATTAATGGCGATCACAACGCGGTCATAATAGGTAATGTTGGGAAACTTTGTCTTTTGAAGTCCTGGTGTGATGACATGGGATAATTGATTCTTAGCCTGAACCCTGCGCATCACATACCCACAAAACCGTTTATATTCATCGTAGACAACAAAATTTGGCCATGCGATAATCGTTAACCCGTTATACTCCAAAAGACCAGGCTTCTTACTGACCATGGCTTTAATCTTTTGCTCGATATCAGGCATTCTTTCTAAAGCACGTTCGCTATAAATCTTGACCAAAATATTAGGATTTTTAGCAAGCTTAAAGACAGATCCTTCACCACCTGATCCGATCGGTTTCGTATCATCGATTAAAATTTTGGATCCATCCTCAAGAAAGTATTTCTTCATAAGTCCTCATGATAGATAAAGAGTAGCGTCTTATCATCATCAGTTTTTTTATTGATGCGATCAGACGATAAAAAGCGTTCAAGTGCTGCTTCAACATCCTTTTGATGAAAATTGGGATGAAGAAAAGCGTTAAAGAAAGGGTCATAAAAGAGATGACTGACAGCTTTATCTCTAGAAGAGATACTTATCCCTTCAATCCCATCGGTCATTAAAGCAACCATCGGATACACGTGATCGAGTTTGGCATAGATGCCCTGTTCAATCGATGTGAGATCACAGACACTGAACGTAGCATTCGCATATTCACCGCGCTGTTGCTCGACCAAGACACGATAGATATCACCATGTTTCCCGATGGCACAACAGTCACCCACTTGACCATAAAACTGACGATCACCAAGGGTGATGAAAACCAGGAGTGTTGCATTCAAATCTTTGATGTGAAGTTCTCGCGCTGTCGCCTCAGCCCAAAGGGTATCGTGGGTTTGGATATACCCCTCTTTAATTAGGGTGAGGATGTCATCATCAGACAACTTTGGGTCTACATGTTCTTCAAGAAAATTCAAGATGAAAGAAGAAGCGACATCGCTTCCAATTTCTGCAGCTTTCGCACTCCCCATCCCGTCGCTTACAACCGCGATATACCCCCAATTACTGGGTAAAATGCGATACTTGTGCGCATCGTGACAGGGTGTTTCAGTTTTTAAGTGTGAGGTGCCAACAACCGATGCACCATAGACTTTAATCAAGACTAAACCTCAAATTCGAAGACATCATCACTGGGCTTTTCAAGTTTAATCGTATCACCAACGCGTGATGAAGAAACACTTGAAAGAGATGAAGATACCCATTGGAAGAGTTCTTTGAAATTGAGACCATTGAGTTTAAACACGCGATCTCTCGAACCTGCAATCTGTCTTAAGCGTTCAATGTTCGCATTTTCAACACCAATACCAAAGAAAATGACTTTTTTGGATTGAATGGCTTGTTGAAGCATGCTGGATGCTTCACTCACACTATCGGTAGGTTCACCATCGGTGATGACAAAAAGCCATGGACGATAATACGAAATACCGGCTGTGCGATACTCATTTTTACGTGCTTCAATGTTCTTCAGTGCTGTCGTAATCGCTTCACCCATCGGTGTCATACCGTTGACCGCAAGTGTTGGTGCTTGTGATTCAGAAACGGTAGCAAAATTTTGAAGTACAGATACCGTCTGACCAAATGAAATGACGGATAAATCAACACGCACACTGGCGAGATCATCATCACGGAGTGCGGCATAAAGAGCATGGACACCTTCATTCAATTGATTGATGGGATTACCCGTCATCGAATACGATGTATCTAGAAGTAATACAACCGGACAACGGGGTTCTGGATTATCGAGTAATGCTTCATCCACGACCTCTTTCTCAAATTCAAAATCATTTTTAAAATCGTTCATGTTCAAACCTCTTTTCTATGTTTATTTTAGAGTATAAAAAGCAAGAATACAGCTAATATTAAAGCTCTTAAACTATATTTGGTTTTGATGTAGACGATAAAAGCTGCAAGCACATAGACAACCATCACACCCAATTGACCCCACTCGAAACCGAGCGGTGTATGACCTAATGCGAGACCATAAAGCCCTAATATCATGACATAACGTATGACATAAGCCAACGAAAACGTCAACTTCATTTTGATCACTTGATAAAGATAAACAATCACACCTGTCAAATAAAGAACAAAAATCATGGTTGCTGCCACATAAAGTCCATAAGTCGATAAAGGTAAAGATCTTGTGAAAACGGCATAATCGCCTTCTCCAAACAGATAACCAATCACCCCGTAATGTGATGGAAATTGAAGATAGAGACTTACTGCCTGGACGATTAAGACCATTCCTGCAGAAAAGATAAATACTTTAAAAAACCGTGGGAGATCTAAAACGGCGTGCCGTTTTCCCACGGTGTAGTGAAAAAGATTTAAACTTAAAATGGCAAAAAAAACAATCTGAATGCCATAAAGAATATTCATCTGATAGAGGTTCGGTACGGTTTGTCCAAAAAACGTTTGATTCCATCTTACCTCATCAAAGAAAAGACGAAGGTAAAAGACGGTCCAAAGAATTGCCCCCAGAAGGATCTTATTGACATTTCCCACGACAGGATTTTTCTGCATGCCCTATCCCTCACCTTATTGTTCATATTATAACATAAGAAGATAGGGTGCGTGTGTAAGACTTTGTCACTTTATGAAGAGAAATCATCCCTTGTGAGAAGTCTTTCTTTTTAGTATAATGATGTCATGTGGAGGATACCATGGAGCAACATGAACTGACCATATCAGAATTAAAGAAACGATTATTGATGTCTTATCCAGAAGATGTTGTTTTAAAGATCTTTGAAGGTTATGAAAAGAAACGTGTTGTTTCACTTCGTATTAACCGTTTAAAAACAACACCTGAACATATTGATCAGGTGTTAGATGAACATCACATCGCCTTTGAAAAAGTATCTTGGTACGACGATGCACGCATCATCCATGCCCATGAGAGTGAACTCATGAAGCTTGACATCTTTTCAAAGGGAGAGATTTATCTTCAAAACTTATCCTCGATGATCCCAGCGCTCATTTTAGATCCCAAACCTAAAACAGATGTATTGGATATGGCTGCAGCACCCGGTGGAAAGACCACACAAATAGCGGCTATCACCAACAATTTATGCCACTTAACAGCGTGTGAAACACACCCCATTCGTGCTGAAAGATTGAAATTTAACATCAACAGACTGGGTGCAAAAAATGTGACACTACTCATCCAAGATGCACGTAAATTAGATCCCTATTTCACATTTGATCAAATACTTCTCGATGCACCATGCACAGGAACAGGCACATTTGAAATGCTTTTCCCACAAACGTATCAAACGTTTTCCACAAAACTTCTTGATCATCTCATGCTTACGCAAAAAGAACTTTTGAAAGCTGCACTTCGTATGCTAAAACCGGGGAAAACCATGATATATTCGACATGCTCCATCTTACCTGAGGAGAATGAAAAACAGGTTGAGATGATACTTAAAACGGGTCAAGCTGAACTCATACCCATCGATGAATCATGGTTTAACCAAATTCCAATTCTACCCACAAGACTCCCGGGAACTTTACTTATACCACCCAATGAATTCTTCGAAGGCTTCTTCGTTGCAAAACTTAAGAAAAAATAAAAATAGGTCAACCTAAGCAACCGCTTAAGTCGACCTTTATTTTACGCGTTTTCAATAATGGCTGTGATAGGAATGAGCAGGAAAGCTAACCAAGAGATATGAAACATGCCAAAGAAGAAACCGACTGAAAAGAAGATGATAACTGCAATGAAAGGCATCAGTGCTGTTAGTCTAAACTTATCAAAGAGGAGAATGGCAGAAACAGGAATCAATAAGAAAACTTGCCATGCCCAAGCCCAACCCCCTAATCCAAAGCCTAAAGCTAGAAATAAACCAATCGCTAAGATTACAAACATCACCATAGTGATCGCCTTTTTACGTTCAAGACCTTCAAGACGACCAAACGTGAAATTGATTTCACCAAGAATTAACCCCATAGCAACCGGGAGTAAGAAACCTATAGCGCCATAGCCCCATGCCTGTTGTTCGTAACCCATGTAAAGATAAAATGCAATGGCAATCAAGAAACTCAATTCATAGAGAACGACCTTAACGATATTCTTTCCTTTTAAAATGCCTAGCATTGGGATGATGAAGAACACAAGCCAACCTGGGTTCCATAAGTTATAGGCGAATCCCAATATTAAGAATGCAACCACAGCAATAAATGGTGATAGAGCAACAGGTAAATCCTTCAAGGGTGTATGAAGTAGAATGGCAATCACAGGTATTGACAAGAAGACAAGCCAACCGGGATGCCATAACTGGAATCCCCAACCGAGAATGAGGAAAATAATGACTGACAAGAAAGGCATTAAAGCGACTACACCATCTTTTAGTCGTGTCTGTAAAAGAATTGCTGACATCGGAATCGCTAAGAATACCAATCAACCGGGATGCCATAAATTTTCATAGAAACCTAAAACAAAGAAAATGATTAAACTGATGAAAGGCATGACGGCAATAATCTTTGTTTTAATATTTTTTTCTTTCTTGAGTTGAAGTGTATCGATTAAATCATGAGCAACTTCTTTCGGTTCACCGAGCATTTGCCAAACTTCATCATCGGTCTTTCCTGATGCTTTTGCATCCTCATAGAGCTGATCGTAATCGCTCAAAACTTCATCGAGATCTTTTTCGCTTGCTCGATGTTCTTGAAGTGCAGCTTTTAGTGCATTCAAATAACTAGCTTTCATGCTTACTACCTCCTAATAATTTAAAGACGCCTTCTAAGAAAGAACGCCACTCGGTTTCATACTCTGTGAGTTTACTTTTCCCGAGTCTGGTCATACGATAATACTTACGCGGTGCACCGATATTGGTTTGTTCCATATAGGTTTCAAACAATCCTTGACCCGTGAGTCTTCTTAAAATTGGATAGACCGTGTTTTCATTGACATCAATCTCTTGGGATAACGTATCGATCACTTCAAATCCATACATATCCTTGGTGGAAAGGATGGATAGAATGCACATTTCTACAATCCCTTTTTTAAATTGCGTGTTCATGTGATCCTCCTTACTGTGTCTTGCACACTACTAGAATACACCAGTCCTGTGCAAAACACAATACCCAAAATGAAAAAAATGAAAAAATGTGGGGTGTACTTGTTTTTTTTAACATAAATGTGATACTCTATATCCAAACAAAGAAAGGTGATTTCAATGTTTAGATCGAATAAGGCTGGTTATTATTATTATACGTCTTAAAAGGATTGCGACAGGCATTCCTTTTTCAAGCATCGTAGAAGGAACAGCCAAATCATGACACACGTTCATCCTTGGGGTTCCTAGGGATTTTTTTATTTTCAAGACAGAGGAGAAGAAAATTATGATTGTTCAGATGAAAAAAGGTTCAACTAAAAGAGAGTACGATAAGATTGTCGAGTTTTTGCATAGTAAACAACTCGAAATAAAGGATGTATCATCCGATGAAATGCGTGTTTTTGGGATTATTGGTGACACATCATCGCTAGATCCCAGCGACCTCTATGCGTTTGATGGTGTCAAAGAAGTAACCCGTGTCTCAACACCATTTAAGAAAGCTAGTCGCAGCTTCAAAAAAGGGGACACCATCATCAGATTAGGTGAAGGTATTGAAATCGGTGGTGATCAGTTCATTGTCATGGCTGGACCATGTTCAGTTGAATCTGAAGAACAATTAAGAATTATCGCGAAAGGGGTCAAAAAGGCTGGTGCTCATCTTCTTCGTGGTGGGGCTTATAAGCCAAGAACATCACCCTATGCGTTTCAAGGGTTAGAACTTGATGGTTTGAAACTTCTCCGCAAGATTGGTGATGAAGTCGGATTGAAGATTGTCACTGAAATACCTTCTGCCGATTTACTCCCTGTTTTTGAAGAATATGTTGATGTCATCCAAGTGGGTGCACGCAACATGCAAAATTTTCATCTACTCAAAGCTTTAGGCAAGACGACGAAACCCATTTTATTAAAACGTGGATTATCTGCAACGATTGAAGAATGGTTAATGTCAGCCGAATACATCATGGCGGGAGGAAACGAGAACGTCATATTGTGTGAAAGAGGCATTCGAACCTACGAAAAATACACGCGTAACACGTTAGATATCAGTGCAGTATTAGCAGTCAAAGAACTTTCCCATCTTCCCATCATTGTGGATCCATCGCATGCTGCGGGCAGATGGAACATGATCGAAAAATTATCGTTAGCTTCGCTTGCTGTCGGTGCACATGGTTTGATCGTTGAAGTTCATCACGACCCCGAACATGCATTATCGGATGGTGCACAGAGCCTCAAGATTACCAAATTCAATCAAATGATGGATCAACTTGAAAAAGTTGCGGATGTATTAGGAAAAAAGATGCCATGAAAATCATGATTATTGGCTTAGGTTTAATCGGTGCATCCTATGCTGAAGGTTTAAAACTTGCTGGACATGACGTGTATGGACTCGACCATGACGCTCACGTCATGGAAGAAGCAATCCAAAAGCATGTTATTTTATCGACATCATCCGTTGATATCATCAAGACATGTGATGTTGTGATTTTAGCCCTTTATCCACATGATAACGTGGCGTGGGTGAAAGAAAATGGTCATTATCTTCAAAAGGGTCAACTCTTAACCGATGTATCAGGAACAAAAGCAAAGATGATGCAAGCAATTGAAACGATTCTTCCACAAGGCATTTTTTACACATCGCATCATCCGATGGCAGGTAAAGAGATTTCCGGATTTCATGCTCGATCTGCCCATCTTTTTCATCGCGCTAATTTCATTATTGTTCAAGGTATCCATAGTGGAGAAAGCGATGAAAACATCTTACGAGGCATCGCAAATGATTTGAAGTTTGGTAAAATAATAGTAACGGATGCTACCACGCATGATAAGCTGATCGCATTCACGAGCCAACTCACCCATGTGATGGCGGTATGTTTCATGCATGCCGATCATGAAGAAAACACAAAACAAGCCACAGGGGATTCATTTCGTGATTTAACACGCATCGCAAAAATCAATGAAACCATGTGGAGTGAACTCTTTATAGAGAATAAAGAACATTTATTAGTCATGATGGATCGCATGGAAGATGAACTTAAAAAGATTAAAAAGATGATACAAGAAGACAATATGATGGAACTCCAAACGTATTTGCGGCAGGCAAAAGAAAAGAGGAAATCATTTGACATTCATTAAGATGGAAGATTACGAAATCACCTTATCACCAGGTGGTCTAGACCAGCTTTCTAACATGATTAAAGCGATGTATAAAGATGTACATCTGTTTGTTATTACAGATCATCATGTCTATCAACTTTATCACGAAAAATTCAGTGCAGTTTTAAATGATTTTCTTATTCAGTATGTCGTGATTGAACCCGGTGAAAAGAGTAAATCACTCAAGACCTACCAAAACGTCATTGATACACTCATCGAAAAGGGAATCAAGCGCAGTCATCTTCTCGTCGGATTTGGTGGAGGAGTTGTCGGTGATTTGACCGGTTTTGTCGCAGCAACCCTTTATCGAGGTATCCCTTATATTCATGTTCCAACATCACTTTTAGCGATGGTAGATTCCTCGATCGGAGGAAAGGTTGGCATTGATCTGCCCCAGGGGAAAAACTTGATCGGGGCATTCAATAATCCCATCATGGTTTTTATTGATACTGATTTTTTAAAAACACTTCCCCAACGTGATTACCGCAATGGTCTTGCTGAAATGATCAAGGCAGGATTGATTGGCGATAAAAAACTTTATCACGCTCTTCTCGAAAAAGAAGAGGTTGGTGAAACCGAAATTGCGCAAGCCATACACGTGAAACGTGAACTTGTTTTAAGTGATCCATATGATCAAAAAGAACGGATGCTTCTAAACTTTGGCCATACCTTTGGTCACGCGATTGAAAAAAAGCACCATTATGAAACTTATCTTCACGGAGAAGCTGTCAGTTATGGTATGCTCATCGCTTTAGAAGTGGGTATTCAACTGGGTGAAACCAAACAAGAACTCTATGATGAAGTGAAAGCTTTACTGATCAAGAGAAAACTTGTTTGTGAACCCCTTCTAGCAATGGAAGATTACAAAGACGCTATCGTGCATGATAAGAAATTTCTATCAGATGGGCTTCATTTTATCGTGGTAACCCGTCCTGGTGATGCAAAGATTGTCACCCTCAAGATGGAGGACTTTTCATGAAAATCACGATTACCCC
Organism: Acholeplasmataceae bacterium UBA5617; assembly: GCA_002424575.1. GTDB lineage: Bacteria > Bacillota_I > Bacilli_A > Acholeplasmatales > Acholeplasmataceae > Peloplasma. The sequence goes on from DIKN01000069.1 coordinate 22,427, forward strand.
TCATTCATTAAAAGGACACGTTTCAGTCATATCATCGAAATCATTATCACATCGTTACGTGATTGCTGCAGGCTTATCAAAAGGGGTTAGTCATGTTGAAAATGTCTTAGATTCGGATGATTTAAAAGCAACCAAAGATGCCCTCTTTCATTTAGGGGTTCGCTTTCAAGATCAAGAAATCCATGGATCATCATGGCAATACGATGGTGCTATCATCGATTGCCTAGAATCGGGTTCAACATTGCGCATGATGATTCCTATTTTCATGATGCAAGATCAACCGGTTCAGTTTACTGGTCGTGGAAGATTGCCGATGCGCCCTTTAGATGTCTATGAGGAAACTTTTCAACATCATCGCGTGACACTCAAGCGTTTAAATGAACACGCTTTACCGCTTCTTGTTCAAGGACCTTTGTCAGGAGGGCGTTTTGAACTTCGAGGTGATGTCTCATCTCAGTTTATTTCTGGTCTTCTTTTTGCTTTACCCTTAGCGAAAAAGGATTCTGTGATTACCCTCACAACACCTCTTGCATCCAAAGGGTATGTGGATTTGACGTTGGACGTCTTGCATCAAGCAAACATAAACATCGCATATAAAAACGACCATTTTGAAATCAAAGGTCGTCAATCTTACCAACCCTTAAATACACGTGTTGAAGGCGATTTTTCTCAAGCCGCTTTTTGGATGGTTGCTGGCCTTATTGGCGATACCATCACCCTTAATGAACTACACCCATTTTCCAAACAAGGTGATCGTCAGATTGTTGATCTCCTTGAGCAGATGGGTGGGAAGATCGTGTATGAAAAGCGAACATCAACCTATGTTGTTACCCCATCAAAGACAAAAGGCATCGCCATTGATTTAAACGACATTCCCGATTTAGGTCCGATTCTGATGGTCTTAGCAGCTGCATCTGAAGGTGTAACACATTTTAAGGGATGTAATCGATTGAAGGTAAAGGAATCTGATCGATTACAAGCCATGTATCATGTACTGACGACACTTGGTGTATCCATGACCATCGAAGATGATGAAGCGTGGATTGAAGGACAACCCCTTTTCAAGGGTCATGTCACGCTAGATGGTGCTCAAGATCACCGAATTGTCATGGCATGTGCGATCGCAGCGATCAAAGCGGATGGACCTGTGACCATTACATCGATTGAAGCTTTAACAAAATCATACCCCACATTCTTTGATGTTTACCAATCTTTAGGAGGTCTCTGCCATGAATCTCAATGAGTTGCGAAAAGAAATCGATGAAATCGACAATCAAATGATGGAATTATTCAAAAAGAGAATGTCCCTCTCTAAGAGCATTGGCAAAGTTAAAAGGGCGATGGGACTGCCTATTTTTGACCAGATACGCGAACAAACCATGCTTGAAAAACGAGAAGTTTTATTGGATGATGAAAACTTATGGCCTTCCTATCGGGCATTTTTAATGAAACTGTTTGAGTTATCAAAGGAGTGGCAGCATCATGAGTGAGCGCTACGGTCTCATCGGGAAAAACATACAATACAGCAAATCACCAAAGATTCATGAATATATGGCAAAGCGCTTGGGCATCCCGATGAAATACGACCTATTTGATGTTGAAGAAGAGGAACTTCCACGTTTGGTTAAGCAACTAAGACAAGGGGTTTTTCAAGGTTTTAATGTGACCATTCCATATAAACAAACCATTATGAAATCCGTGGATGTTTTAACACCTAAAGCGCAGCGAATTAAAGCCGTCAATACACTTTACGTGAAAAATGGTCAAGTTGTCGGTGACAATACGGATTATGATGGGATTTTGGGTTTGATCGCCCGTCATAAGATTGATGTTAAAGGTAAAAAGGTGTATTTGCTTGGAACAGGTGGTGCTGCGAAAGCAGCATATGTCGTATTATCGGATTTAGGCGCACACATCACGGTTGTTTCTCGGCAAATTGTCGATCAAGACCCTATGTTTCAACATATGATAACCTATGCTATGATTAACCCTCAAGATGTTGATCTCTATGTTAATGCAACTCCAATTGGTACATCACCAAAAGTCAATGAATCTCTTTTATCAAAGACAATGGTTCATCATCATACCGTCATTGACTTGGTGTATAATCCACCTGTTACTGAACTGATGAAGCAAGCCAAAGTGGCGTATAACGGCATGTTGATGTTAATCATTCAAGCAATCAAGAGTGAAGAAATATGGTTTGAGCGCAAGATTGATATCACCGATCGATTGATTGATGAACTGAAGGATGTGATCTACACATGAACACGTATGGAAAATTGTTTCAAGTCACTCTATATGGCGAATCCCATGGTGATGCCATCGGTGTGGTTGTTGACGGGATGATTCCGGGAACAACAATTGACGAAAAAAGAATTCAAGATGATTTAATGAAAAGACAACCCGGCGCTATTGGAACAACACCACGTAAAGAAGAAGATCACTTTCGTATAACGAGTGGTGTTTACCATGGCTATGCCACGGGGGCACCGATTCATGTGATGATAGAAAACACCAACACACGATCGCAGGATTATGATCATTTAAAAAGACATCCACGACCCGGTCATGCTGATTTTGTACAGATGATAAAATATAAAGGATTTCATGATGAGCGAGGTGGTGGACGATCATCCGGTCGATTGACAGCGGCGTTGGTTGCTGCAGGATCGCTTGCCAAAATGATGATCCCTTTTCATCTCTCACATGAACTCATACAAGTCGGAACATGCACCGATCTATCTCATCTCGATGATTATTTAAAAACAATCACCGAAGAAAAAGATTCTGTAGGTGGAATCATCGAAGTGAGAGCAACCCACATGATGGTAGGGTTAGGAGAACCCTTCTTTCAGAAACTTGATGCTGAAATTGCCAACATGATGTTTTCCATACCCGCCGTTAAAGGTGTTGAGATCGGTACTGGTTTTAGAGGGATCACATTAAAAGGGAGTCAGTTCAATGATGTGATGATTGATGAAACGGGAAAGACGAAAACAAATCACAGTGGTGGTATTTCCGGTGGCATCTCGAATGGAAATGATCTTGTTGTTCGAGTCATGATTAAACCCACATCATCGATAGGATTACCTCAGGAAACCTATGATTTTGAAAAAAAGGATGTTACCACACTTGAAATCGGTGGACGACATGATGTTGCGATTGCACGACGCGCAGGTATTGTCTTAGAAAATGTTCTCGCGATTGTTCTTGCCGACGCCTATTTAATGATGAAAGCTTATCAAGGATAGGCTTTTTCTTTACAACCTCACAAAGTTGATATATACTATAATTGAACATATGAGCATATATTCATATGTAGGAGGTCTAGATGAATAAAGATATCTGTGAAACCACAGCCATTCATCCCCAAAAAATAGAAGATGTTCAACGTCATCTTCTCAAAGACAAGGATTTGATGCAACTCTCAACACTCTTTAAAGTCATTTCGGATCCCACACGAATTCGAATTCTTTATGCCTTAGATCGACAACAACTCTGTGTCTGTGATATCGCAGTCATTTTAAACATGAGTCAAAGTGCGATATCCCATCAACTTAAACTATTAAAGATGAGTCATCTCGTTGTCCCAAAACGTCAAGGAAAAGCAGTCTTTTATCAGCTGGCCGATGAACACGTAAAAAAGATATTTAATCAAGCACTTGATCATGTGATGGAGGATATGTGAGATGAAAAAAACATACCATATTCATGACGTGGATTGTGCGAATTGTGCCATCAAAATTGAAGATGAAGTGAGAAAAATTGAAGGTGTGAAAGATGCACATCTCGATTTTGCACGTGAAACACTGATCATCGAAGGTAATCTTCAACGCATCGATGCGAAAGAACTCGAAAGAGTAGCTCATGACATTGAGCCTAAAGTGCGCATAACAGAAGAAGATGAAATACCTGATAAGGAAGCGATCAAACTCGAAAAGGATCAATGGCTTTTGTATGCTATTGGTTTAGGATTTGCACTTTTTGCCTTTGTGATCAGAGACTTGCTAAACGTCCCACTACTTGATTTTATTGCACTTCCTCTATATGCAGCAAGTTACCTTATTTTTGGCCATACAGTGCTCTTTCGTGCTATTCGAAACATTCGAAAAGGTCAATGGTTTGATGAGCATCTGTTAATGACCATAGCAACCCTTGGTGCCTTTGCGCTTGGTGATTTCATCGAAGCCATTGCGGTGATGCTGTTTTATCGCATCGGTGAATATCTACAAGATCTATCCGTAAGTCGTTCACGCAAAAGCATTCAATCGTTGATCAATATTAAACCCACGATCGCTCATCTCATGACAAAAGAAGGCATCATTGATACAGAACCTGAATCACTTGAAATTGGTCATATGATTGTGGTTCGTCCGGGAGAAAAAATCCCTGTTGATGGCATGATTACAGAAGGAAGTTCATGGCTAGATACAAGTTCAGTCAGCGGTGAAGCGATGCCACGAGACGCATTTGAAGGCACGATGGTTTTATCAGGCTCCATCAATTTATCGGGTTTAATCACCATTCAGGTGATGAAGAAATACAGTGATTCAACCGTTCAAAAAATCTTAGATTTTGTCGAACATAACGCAATGAAAAAGGCCAATACAGAAAAATTTATGACACGATTTGCTAAAATCTACACACCCATCGTTGTCGGTTTAGCCTTCTTGCTCGCCTTTCTTGTTCCGCTCATTCTATCGTTTATCCAAGGTGTATCCTATGGTTCATTGGTTTTGCTCTACATTGAACGCGCCCTTATTTTCTTAGTCATCAGCTGTCCGTGTGCCCTTGTGTTATCCATCCCCTTGTCATTTTTTGCAGGAGTTGGTGCTGCATCACGCAAAGGCATTCTCTTTAAGAGTGGAAGCGACTTAGAAAAAATGGCTTTTATTGAGCACATTGTTTTTGATAAAACCGGAACACTTACAGAAGGAAAGTTCAAACTTGATCAAATTGTTTCGGGCGAACCCGATTTGATTTTGGAATATGCTGCACACGCTGAATACCACTCCAATCATCCCATCGCAAAATCTATTTTAGAAGCTTACGGTAAAAAACCCGATGATCGACTTGTTCTCTCTGTTCGTGAATATGCTGGTAAAGGTATACGCGCAAACTATAAAGGCATTCATCTTTTAGTGGGAAATGGACGCTTAATGGATGATCATCATATCAAGTATCGCAAGACATACCAGATGGGCACCATCGTCTATGTTGCTGCTAACGAAGAATTTATGGGATATCTTGTGATCAAAGATCAGATTAAAAAGCGTGCAAAGCGTGCGGTTCAAGGTTTATTAAAACAGCATGTCGGCATCACCATGGTTACAGGAGATTATGATTCAGAAGCAAAAGATGTCAGTTTTCAATTGGGTATTGATGACTACTATGCAAACTGTTTACCCGAAGATAAAGTTCGAATTATTGAAGCGCTCAAAGCGGCACGTCA
>DIKN01000112.1 GCA_002424575.1 Acholeplasmataceae bacterium UBA5617
GCGACCATTCTTGGTGGTAAATCCATGGCAGCTCTTGCAAACAGTGGTGCAGAAAAAGAAGCGAAAGCATTTATTACTTGGCTCGCTAAAGGCGTCAATCATGACCAATACACCAATGGTGTTCCTTACTTAACACCAAGACTTGGTGCAGTTGTCAATTATGGTCCTTATGCAGAACAGTACAACGTTTTCCTTGATGAAATCGCGAATACCGATAACCTCTATATCACTGACTGGTTAAATCAAGTCATGATTCCTGGTATGTATCCCATCATCAATTTACTCGTTGAAACCGCTGCAAACCCAAGCAACACCAAGACCGCTTTGGAACTTTTAACACAACTCGAAACTGATCTTAAAGGCATAATGGACTAAAGCAATCGTTGATGAATGAGGTGCTGTCCATTTGGGCAGCACCCTTTCATTGATGCTTTAGATGCATTGTTTAGTCAATCATAAAGGTGATTGATTAACCAATGGATAAGTTTGAAAGGAGAAATACTATGACGTCGATTAAAATGATGTATTTACCGATTGGTGTACCCACATTCCATATGCCATCTGCACAAGCTATGTTCGATCAATCAAAAGCGCTGTTAAAGACGATGACCGATAATCTTCTCGCTCCTGATGAGATGTTGTTAAGTATCCCTCTATTGGAATCATTTATGAAGGGTAAAGATGCTGATTTAGTGATTGTTCAAAATGTGGCATTTGCAAATTCAGCCTATATGACGACCATTCTAAAGCATACACATGCTCCAGTTATTCATTGGACACTAAGGGAACCCGTCATCGATGGCGGTCGCTTAAGATTGAATTCACTCACCGGAGCATTCTCAGCAGGTTATGCATATCGATATATGCGTGATGATGACATGTTTACGATCATTGGTGCTCCAGAAGAAACCCGTGTTAAAGACTCATTTCAAACCATCATTCGAGCAATCTTGATGAAAATGAAGTTGAGAACTATGAATCTTCTTGTTATTGGACACACACCCGAGGGCTTTGGATTTGGTCGGGCTTTAGATTTAGACATAGCACAAGCATTTGGAGTCAATTTAAAGACGATTGAAGCAAGAGAATTCATGCAAGAAGCTCTAAAACTTTCTGATGCTGCAATACAAAAAGAAAAGGAACTTGCTGAATCAAAGATGATTGGCTTAAAAGAGATAGATTCAACGAATCAAAGAGATTTTGTTAGACTCTTCAAAGTTTATCAAGATTATATTGATCAACATCAGATCCATGCAATCGCATCCCGCTGTTGGCCAGACTTCTTCACAGAGTACAAAACGCCTGTTTGCGGTGTACTAGGTTTACTCAATGATCGAAAGATTGCTGCTGCATGTGAAGCGGATGCTTACGGTGCTCTATCCATGTATATCGGACAAGAATTATCTCAAGAACCGACATATTTGGGTGATCCTGTTTCGATTAACGAAGAGGAAAACACCATTACGTTCTGGCATTGTGGAACAGCTGCATGTTCCCTCGCACGTTTGGATACCGGTGCGATGACAGGCGTTCATCCAAACCGAAAGATAGGGCCTACTATGGAATTTGGGTTAAAAGCTCACACACATGCAACGCTCTTTCGTGTTGGAAGACGTCCCGATGGGACATTTAGGTTCTTTATCTCATCCGCTGAGATTTTAGATAAGCCACAACAATTTTTAGGAACTTCTGTCGTCGTGAAAATTGAACAAGAGGTTCATCCACTGATGGAAGAACTCATTCAGGATGGATGGGAACCGCACTTTGTCGTGATTTATGGGGATGTAAAAAAAGAACTTACCATATTAGGCCAGTTACTCAATATTGATACATATATTTATTAGGAGAAGAACATGGAAAATAGACAAACACTCGAACAACACGCAAAAGATATTCGAAAACTTACCTTGCATACGATTGCAACACTCGGCATAGGACATATCGGTGGATCACTGTCCATCGTCGATGCTTTAGCAGTCCTTTACTTTGATCAAATGAAGATTGATCCAAAACAACCCAAATGGCGTGAACGCGATCGTTTTGTTCTATCCAAAGGTCATGGAGGACCTGCGGTTTACGCAACCCTAGCACTTAAAAAGTATTTTCCTATGGATCTTCTCGATACACTGAATGTTTCCAATACGCAATTGCCATCTCATACCGATATGAACAAAACTGTAGGTGTCGATATGACCACGGGATCATTAGGTCAAGGATTTTCTGCTGCGGTCGGTATGGCTGTCGCTGCACAGATGGATCATGCCTCTTATAAAATCTATACGCTTATTGGTGATGGTGAATCCCAAGAAGGTCAAATATGGGAAGCAGCACTGTTTGCTGGAAATAGAAAACTTGATCATCTGATTGCGTTCACTGACTATAATAAAATGCAAATTGATGGTGTGGTTAATCAAATCAATGATGTTCATCCACTCGATAAGAAGTGGGAAGCCTTTAACTGGTATGTTCAAGTGATTGATGGTCACGATGTGATTCAAATTCAACAGGCCATCTTGAATGCAAAAGCTCAAAAGGGTAGACCTTCCATGATTATCTTAAACACCATTAAAGGTAAGGGAGCTGCTTTCTGTGAAGGAAAAGTTGGTTCGCACAACATGCCAGTCACCAAAGATATGGCAAAAGAAGCAATTGAAGGGTTGGAATAAAACATGGAACTAAGAAATCGACAATTAAGAGATATCTATGTAGATCTACTGATGTATTATGCAGAGAAGTATCCAGAGTTAGTTATCGTTGAAGCAGACTTAATGAAGGCACTCAAGACGACAATGTTTGCTGAGAAGTATCCAGAAAGAACCGTGAATGTTGGCGTTCAAGAAGCCAATATGATTGGCGTTGCTGCAGGTTTAGCTAACATGGGAAAACTTCCTTTTACGCATACATTTACGCCGTTTGCAACAAGACGGGTATTTGACCAAGTCACGTTATCTGTTGCCTATTCAAAACTTAATGTGAAGATGTGTGGATCAGATCCAGGTATTATGGCACAGCTCAACGGTGGTACACATATGTCATTAGAAGACGTCGGATTGATGAGAAATTTACCAGGTATGGTCGTCGTTGAACCCGTAGATGGAGTGCAACTCGCAGCTTTATTTCCACAGATCATTGAACACCAAGGACCTGTCTACATTCGTCTTCTCCGTCAAGAATTTGATCCCATTTTTGAAGATGATCAGCCCTTCACATTAGGGAAGGCAACCACGATTATTGAAGGTAATGACATTTCTATTTTTGCTACAGGTATCATGGTGAAAGAAGCCATCGATGCCGCTAAACTTCTTAAAGAAAAAGGTATCAGCGCTAGTGTCATCAACATTCATACTGTAAAACCCATCGATGTTGAAGCAATCGTTAACGATGTCAAAAAGACGAACGCTGTTGTGACAGCAGAAAATCACAACATCATCAATGGACTGGGAAGCGCAATTGCTGAAGTCCTATGTGAGCACTATCCCGTTCCTATGGAAAGAGTTGGTGTGAAAGATCATTTTGGTGAAGTTGGAAAGAAAGACTTCCTCATGGAAAAATTTGGTTTAAAGGCAAAAAATATTGTGGATGCCGTTTACCGTGTTTTAGCAAGAAAAGATACAAAATAGAAGGAGATAACATCAATGAAGAAAATATTTATTGGATCTGATAAATCTGGATTTGTGCTTAAAGAAGCCATTAAAGGGTATCTCATAGAAAATGATTTTCATGTCGATGATATCGGAACAGTGGATGAAAACAACGCCCTTCCTTTCTTTGAAGTTGCTAAAAAGGGCTCCCAACTTATACAAAATAAAGTCTTTGAACGCGGCATTTTAATTTGTGGCACAGGTATGGGCATGTCGATGGTTGCAAACAAACATGAAGGCGTTTATGCAGCAGCATGTGAATCCGTATATGCAGCTGAGAAGTGTCGAGCTATCAACGATGCTAACGTTTTATGCATGGGTGGTTGGATCATCGCGCCAATCATGGGCATTGAAATGACAAAAGTCTTTTTAAACACCGCGTTTACGCAAAACTTAGAGGATTGGCGTGCACGTAATCTTGAGAAGGCTAGAATCATTGTTAGAGAAATCGAAAAAGATAGCTTTCATAGAGAACGGTAAGTTATATGACAATCGCGATCATATCGTTATTATCGCTTGTCTTAGCGATTGCTATTGGATTTTGGAAGAATGTCAATGTGGGTTTAATCGCATTGACGTTTTCCCTATTCATTGGTTTTTATTTGGGAGGTATCCCCATTGATAAAATCATTTCTTATTGGCCACTCAAACTCTTCTTTACAACGTTTGGTGTCACCTTACTCTTCGGAATTACCAAACTCAACGGAACCCTTGAAAAGTTATCCAATATGATGATCTATCAGTCACGTGGAAAAACCATTTTAATTGTCGTTGTCTTCTATTTTCTATCCTTAATCCTTGCATCGATTGGTCCAGGCAATATTTCTACCGGGGCTTTGTTGTTACCCATCGGATTAGCTCTCGCTTATCAAGCAAAAATCCCCATTGCACTCATGAGCATCATTATTATCAATGGTGCAATTGCAGGTGGATTGTCGCCTATTGCTCCAAATGGAATTGTTGCACTTCAATTGGCATTAGAACATGGTGTTGGTGAATTGGGCTTTCGTATCTATTTAACTCACGTTGTCAGCATGACCTTATTATCTGTTTTCTTCTTTTTCTTACTTGGTGGACTTAAACTCAAGGGAAACAGTATTCATATTGAGAAACCCGAAAAATTAAACAAGCAACAAATCATTACTTTAATCTGTATTATTATACTCATCCTTTGGGTAATGGTATTTGGTGTTAATGTTGGTTTTGCAAGCATTGTCTTAGCGACATTCTTGCTCATCATCAAATCTGCAGATCCCCATCAAGCCATTCACAGCGTCGCATGGACTGCGATTACACTCATATGCGGAACTGCGGTGCTTATCAGTGTCATCAGTGAACTCGGTGGAGTTTCCTTACTTACCACCATCCTTGCTCAAATGATGAACACACATACAGCTATACCCATCATGGCTATTTTATCTGGTGTGATGTCGATGTTTTCCTCTGCTGTTGGTGTGGTGATGCCAACATTAATCCCAACTGCAGTTGAACTTGCAAATAAACTTAATAATACCGTGACACCTGCGGTGATCACGATTGTCATCGCTATTGGATCACACTTTGTGACGATCAGTCCTTTTTCAACCATGGGCGCTATTGCAATTGCGAGTGCTCCTGATGTGGTCGATCGGAAAAAATTATTCAATCAATTATTTATGTACGCTTTTGTGTCCTTAGCGTTTATTGCAATTTTTCTGTGGATTTTAGGTTTGGTTGGCATTTTAGTATAAAGGAGTAAAGATGACATGAATACAAAAGATATCATTTTAGGTTATGTTGAAAGAGCAAAAATGGCACAAAGGGCGATTGATCACTACACACAAGAAGAGATTGATCGTGTGTGTGTTGCGATTGGTTGGGAAGTTTATAACGACTCAAATATTCAAAAACTTGCTCAAAGCGCTGTTGATGAAACAGGCATGGGAAATGTCCCCGACAAAATTCTAAAGCATAAGAATAAAGTTTTGGGCGTTCTTAAAGACATCAAGGGTGCAAAATCGGTGGGTCTCATCGACGAAGATCACGATAAAAAGATTAAGAAGTATGCAAAACCGGTTGGTGTGGTCGGTGCACTTACCCCTGTTACGAACCCAACAGCAACCCCTGCAAGCAACGCAATTTCTATTTTAAAAGGGAAAAATGCAGTGATCTTTGCTCCTCACCCAAAAGCTAAACTGTCGACCAAAATGGCTGTTGATTTTATGCGTGATGGATTAAGAAAAGTAGGTGCACCCTTAGACCTTATACAAGTCATGGAAGAGCCATCTCTAGAACTCACGGGAGAACTTATGAAGTATGTTAATGTCGTTCTTGCAACCGGTGGAGGACCGATGGTTAAAGCAGCCTATTCTTCAGGAACCCCAGCTTATGGTGTAGGACCCGGAAATTCTGTTCAAATCATCGCTGAAGATTGTGATGTTCTTGATGCTGCAAAAAAAGTATTTACAAGTAAGTCTTTTGATTATGCCACATCGTGTTCCAGTGAGAACTCAGTGATTGTGCACGAATCCATTTATGATGCATTCGTTCATGAATTGATTCGTCTAGGGTCTTATTTTGTAAAACAAGACAGAAAAATACTTGAAGAGTACATGTGGATCACCAATGCAAAAGGATATCGTTCGATCAATCCAAGCATTATTGCGCAATCCGCTAAAAAGATTGCCGATGGGGCAAACATTAAAGTTCAAGATGATATTAAGATATTACTCGTTGAAGGTGCTGAAGATATCGAACACGATTTCTTTTCTCAAGAAAAGCTTTCTCCCGTTCTCACCGTGTTTAAGTATCATACATTTGAAGAAGGTTATAAGATTTTGGAACGTTTAACCAATAACTATGGTACAGGGCATTCTTGTGGTATTCATACGTTTAACCAACACTACATTGAAGCGCTTGGGCTTCGCATGAAAACCAGTCGCATCATGGTCAATCAACCTCAAGCATCAGGCAACGGAGGCGCCTTCTTTAATGGTATGCCATCGACGGTATCGTTGGGCTGTGGCTCATGGGGAGGAAACATCACGTCCGAAAATATTACATTTAAGCACTTTATGAATGTGACATGGGTCTCTGAATACTTTACACCGAAGCGGCCATCCGATGAAGAAATTTTTGGTACATATCTTGCTGAGGTGAAGGTATGAAACTTTATGAGTATCAAGCTAAAACAGTTTTTAGCGAACATAAAATTCAAGTTCCCAACAGTCGGCTTATACCAAAAGGTGAAGTCAATGCAGACTTACTGAGTGTAGGATATCCTTGTGTCATCAAAGCACAAGTTTTAAGTGGTGGTCGAGGAAAAAGAGGTTTAATTCAACTCGTTAAAAATCAAGAAGACGCCTTATTTCAAATCCAACGTCTTTTTGAACTTGAACCATCAATGAAATATCTTTTGGTCGAAGAAGCCATTCGTATCGACAAAGAAATTTACGTATCGATTACCGTTGATGCACCCAGTGGAAAAGCTATTTTAATCGCGAGTGAATCTGGAGGTGTCGAGATTGAAACACTTGCTGTCGAACATCCGGAACGCATCATGATGGAACCCATCGATTTACGCTATGGTTTAATGCCTCACCAAGCAAGACACATCGCTTATCAGATGAACCTATCTGGCAATCAAGTCAAACAAATGATTCAGATTTTGATGAATCTTTATGATATCTTTATCAAATATGATGCTGAACTTGTCGAAATCAATCCACTGTTTGCAACGAAAGAAGATACGCTTATCGCTGGTGATGGAAAAATCATGATTGATGATAACTCAGTCTTTCGTCAACCTCGATTTGCCCAAACAGAAACAGATTATTCATCCGAAGCCGCCTATGAAGCTTCTCTTGAGGGAATCCCCTTTATTCAATTTAATGGTGACATTGGCTTAATGTGTGCTGGTGCAGGATTAACGACAACCGTCTATGATCTCATTCATTATGAGGGAGGAACCGTAGCAAATTATCTCGAATTTGGTGGACCAAACTATAGAAAAGCCGTTAAGGCTATGGAAATTTGCTTAAAGGTACCCTCCAAAGTGATTCTGATTGTAACATTTGGAACCATCGCCCGTGCGGATGTCATGGCTGAAGGTATCGTTGAAGCGATTAAAAAGCTTAATCCAGATCGCCCCATCGTGACATGTATCAGAGGAACGAATGAAGCTCATGCTGTCGAACTTCTTAAGGAAGCTGGACTCACACCTTTATTCGATACAGAGGAAGCTGTACGAACTGCTGTACGTCTAGCAAAGGGGGAAAACCGATGAGCATCTTTATCGATCGACAAACATGTGTTTGTGTCCAGGGTATCACAGGTAGTGAAGGAAGCTTTTGGACAAAACATATGATTGATTTAGGAACAAAGGTTGTCTGTGGTGTGACACCAGGAAAAGAAGGCCAAACGGTTGAAGGCGTTCCCGTTTATCATTCTGTAAGAAATGCAATTAGACAACACAACATTGATGCGACCATGCTTTTTGTCCCACCTAAGCTAACCAAAGATGCTGTTTTTGAAGCACTTGATGCAGGGATTAAAAAAATCGTGATGATTGCTGATGGCATTCCTCTCCATGAGATGATGCTCATCAGAGCACGCGCATTGGAAGAAAAAGCTTTTGTTGTAGGCGGTAACACATCAGGTGTTATTTCACCAAAGGAAGCGATGATGGGAAGTTTCCCACACTGGATTGAACGCGTTTATAAAAAAGGATCCATTGGTGTGATGACGCGAAGTGGTTCTTTAACTAATGAAGTCACAGCAATGATTGTTGAAGCTGGATATGGGGTATCTTCATTAATTGGTGTAGGGGGAGATCCTGTACCTGGTACAAGATTCGCTGAATTTTTACCCCTCTATCAATCAGACCCTGAAACTCAAGCAGTTGTGATCATCGGTGAACTTGGTGGAACCATGGAAGAAGAAGTGGCAGAAGCGATGATCAATCAGACGTTTACCAAACCTCTCGTTGCCTTTTTAGGTGGAAGAACAGCACCTAAAGGACAAAAAATGGGTCATGCCGGTGCAATTATCACCGGAGGTAAAGGATCGGTTCAACATAAAATTGAAATATTAGAAAAAGCGGGGGCTAAGGTTGCTGATCGTCCGCGCAAGGTTGGAAAACTCTTAGAAGAACTTGGGGTTAAGAAAGACTGATTATTTTTAGACATAACTGTGTTATGATGAAACTAAGTTCAATGATTAGGAGGGGAATCTTCCATGGATTATATTTTCATTGACAAAACCATCAAAACATCGATCTATAAGCAGATTGCTTCATCGATTTCAAAGATGATCGATACTGGAAAACTTACGTATAATGATAAGCTACCTACAGAAAAAGAAATCTGTGAGGTCTTTGGTGTTAGCCAAACAGCGGTTAAGATGGCATATCAACAGCTCATTGATCAACATAAAATTAAGCGAATCAAAGGTAAGGGGACATTTGTAACGAATCGAGAAACTTACCATCAAGAATTCCCTAATATTTATGCATTTGAAGCCGATCAAGAAAACGAATGTCAAGACATTCTTTTTGATTGCATCAATGATGAGTATATGACACAACGCATGCTCAAAATGGATAAGAATGAATCGTTTTATGTGATTCACCGCCTTATTAAATCGAAGAAAAACCCACTCGTCTATCAACACGTTTATTTGCCTGAGAAATTTTATCCTAAACTTAAAAAGATTTACCCTTATAAAGATGGACTTTTTTCGCTTATTCAAGAAACATATCATCATAGAATTCATCATATTCAAAACACGTTTTCTCCGGCACTTGCTTCCTCTGCTGAAGCACAGCTCCTCAACATATTGTCCGGTGAAGCCATCTACCTCATTCGAAGTCAAATCTTTGATGACAATCAGCATATCATCGGGTATATCGTTAATTATTTTCCTGGAGAGTTTTCTTCCTTCGAGGTGACCGTCCATGCAAAGCCATAAAATTTTCGAGTTAATTTCGATTGACCGACGAGAAAAAAGACCATACGATGTGCAGATTAAAGATCGAATTAAAGCATTAATCATCGATCAGACATTTTATTATCAAGACATTCTACCTGATCCACTCGAGTTATCTGCTGCACTCAATATCGATCAGGAATATGCTTCTCAAGCATACAAAAATTTAATAAAAGAAAATTTTATCAAAAAAACAGAGCAGGGTTACGAGGTTGCATATCTTGAACTGACCAATTATTTCTTTGATCGCAACGTGGCAATCTATGATGCGATCATCGCTTTAGGTCTTACACCTTCGATTGAATGTGTGAGTAAGAAAATTGTGACCTTAAGTGATGATATAGCTAAAGGATTTGGTTTTCATACGGCGAGAACGTTCCTATATATCAACCGTATTTATAAGGGAAATCAACGCCCACTCATTATTTTGGAAAATTACCTTCCGATGAGCATATTTCCTGACATCGATCAGGCACTTACAGGTATAGAACCATTAAACGCCTTTATTTTTGAGCACTATGGACTATATGCCAAAGAATCTCATCGTATTACCAAAGCTGTGAATTTGCCTGACCATATCGCTAAATATCTCAACGAACCAGCAGGTTCACCCTCTATCTCATCGACCAATCATGTGTATGATCAATACAAGCGATTAATTGATTATGGACAAAGCCACTCCACGAGCAGTTACTATTTTCAATCCATCATCAGTCCAAATAAATAATGTATAAGGAGCGCATATGAAACCTTTAGAAAAACGACTTTCCTCGAAAATAGCTTATGGTGCAGCTGATATGTTTGGCGGGGGAACTTTTCTTATTATTTCAATCTTCTATTTAGAGTTTTTAACAAGTTTAGGTATTCCTGCTATTCTCGCCGGAACCATCCCCTTAATCGGGAAAATATGGGATGCTATCTCTGATCCTATCATGGGTACGATTGTCGATCGAACGAGAAGTCGTTTTGGCTCAAAGCGATTTTACCTACTTCTTGGTAGTTTTATTGGCTCTATCACATTTACGTTGCTCTGGGTATCCATTTCAGGGTCTCTTTTTTGGACGTATATTTTTTATCTTGTTACATTCCTCCTTTTTTCAACAGGGTTTACCATCGTGATGATTCCTTACAATGCACTTCTTCCTGAAATGATTGATGATTATCATCTGAGAGGGCAATATACCGGAATTCGCATGATCTTTTCAGCAGCATCCGCGATTATCGCAGGATTGTTGCCGAATATGATCATATCAAGGGTTGGAGAAAACAACGCAGCGCAGGGCTATTTGGTCATGGGTATCATTTTTGGTATTATTTTCTTTCTATCGATTCTCTTTACGTTTTTCAAGACATGGGAAAAACAAAGTGATAAATTGATCCCATCTTTCTCTTTTGGTCAATTTGTAAAGGAATCATCAGCAGTTTATAAAAATAAGTCATTTCAATACTTCTTGGGCATCTTTTTATTAGGACAAGGATCAGCAGACTTCGTGATGATTTTATTTATCTACTTTTTACGTGATGTTTTAGGTCAAAACAATCAATACACGTTCGTGATGTCAGGTGTTCTTGGTTCGCAGATATTAGCGATGTTCTTATTCCAATACATATTGTCAAAAACATCAAAAAGAATACCCATTTTGTATGGTTTTCCTATTCGAATTGTTGCGACGCTTTCCATGCTATTCTTCGCTTACAGTGGAGCACCTATTCTTCCCATCTTCATCGCATCCTTTATTTCAGGGTTTGGAACTGCAGCATCTTCGGTCACAGCATTTGCGATTCTTCCAGATTTGACCGATGTCGATGAGCTTATCTCTGGAGAACGACGTCCTGGCATTTATTCAGGCATGGCAACGTTCACACGAAAGATTGCCAACGGTCTAGCCTTTGGTATCATCGGTATTTTACTGACTGTTATCGGTTATGATAAGGGGATAGAAGACATCAGCGGTGTGCAGAGTACATTAACTGTTGAAGGGATCAAATATGCCTTTGTCATCCTTCCAACAATCTTTATGATTGGAGCGCTTTATGTGACGTATCGTTATCCGTTGAATAAAAAAGAATTTGATATCGTCAAGAAAGAAATTTTACGAAGAAAAGGCTTAGAGGATAGCCTTACTTCAGATGAAGAAAAAGGCGTGTGTGAAAAAGTTACAGGTTATCCCTTTGATCAACTATGGGGTAAAAAAGCATGATAGTAGCATCTCTTTTAGGTGACTATGAACACTTGGTGCTGCGTGCAACATATGGACAAGCATCCTATCAGATGTCGCGAGGAACATTTAAAACCAAAGACCACATCAAACCTTGGAAAACACTGACATTTGATCACAACGATGAAGGTATTTATTGGTATCGAGTAAACAATCAATTCATTGGAATTAAACCTGAAGAAAGTGAGCATCATCTGATATTGAAGATGATCAATCAATCAGATTTTAATCGTTTTGAATGGACGATGAACGCACAAGAAAGTGAACACATTTATGGATGTGGTGAACAGTTTGCCTCCTTTGATTTAAAAGGAAAGAAAGTGAACATTTGGGTGAGCGAACATCATTCACTTAAAAAATTGATTAAAAAATTTTTACGTGAAAAAATCTTTGGTGTGAACCCCAATCATCACAGTCCGTGGAAAGAACAACAAACGTATTATGCTCAACCGACATATTTATCCAGCCAAGGTTATCTGTTTCATGCGGTGTGTGACACTTATCAAACATATGAATTTCGAAAGACGAAAACCATTCACACTTTTCGCAGTATACCTCAAGAAATTCATCTTTTTTATAACCATTCATGGTTAGAACTTTATGGACAATTCACTGCATTTATTGGTAGACAACCTAAGTTACCTTCCTGGATACATCAAGGGATGATGATCGCTTCACAGGGCGGTATTAATGAACTTCTATCTCATATAAAGATAGCAAACGATCATGAGATTCCAGTTTCTGGTGTCTGGTCACAGGACTGGTCAGGTAATCTCATCACCGCTTTTGGTTATCAAGTCTATTGGAACTGGCAAGTCAGTGATGAACTTTATCCTCATCTTAAAGAAACCATACAAAAGATGAATGAACAAGGCATCGCTTTTTTAGGATATATCAATAC
>DIKN01000076.1 GCA_002424575.1 Acholeplasmataceae bacterium UBA5617
TTTTATTTGTCAATGATTTAAA
Source organism: Acholeplasmataceae bacterium UBA5617 (assembly GCA_002424575.1). Taxonomy (GTDB): domain Bacteria; phylum Bacillota_I; class Bacilli_A; order Acholeplasmatales; family Acholeplasmataceae; genus Peloplasma. Next base: position 23 of record DIKN01000076.1, read on the forward strand.
GATAACATTTTTATGCTATAATAACTCGGGGTGAGAAGATGGAAAGACTACAAAAAGTTTTAGCACAATCGAATATTGCATCGCGCAGAAAAGCTGAGGAAATCATTACAGCTGGAAGAGTCGCAGTCAATGGTGTGGTTGTCACTGAACTTGGGACTAAAGTCGAAGATTTTGATCAAATCACTGTCGATGGGAATTTAATCAGTCGAGCAGAAACAAAATATATTTTATTAAACAAACCAACAGGTTACGTATCGACAACTTCTGATGAAAAGAAAAGAAAAACTGTATTGGATTTATTAGATGATGATATTAAGGAAACAAGATTGTATCCTGTAGGTCGTCTGGATTTTGATACAGCAGGAATTTTACTTTTAACCAATGATGGTGATTTCACCAAAAGGATGACACATCCTGAACATATGATTGAAAAAGAATATTTAGCAAGAGTTGAAGGTATTGTTATTCGTAAGAAGGTTGTACAGCTTCGTTTAGGAGTCATCATTGATGGTGATTATTTGGCAGTCCCAAAAGCAGTAAGAATTATGGAACTTGATAAAGCACATCAGTCAACATTGATTTCGATTACGCTTACCGAAGGTAAAAATAAACAAGTTCGCAAAATGATGGAAGCCATTGGACATCCAGTGAAAAAATTAACGCGAGTTCGTTATGATTTCTTAACACTTGAAGGTGTTGAACGTGGTTCTTATCGTTTTTTAAAACGGCATGAAGTGAAAAAGCTTTACGCGAATTCATTGCCTAAAAAGTGAAAAAAGTGGCTAAATACGCCAAAAATATGTTATAATTTACTTTGTATGGAGGGAAAACATGCCAGGATATAAATTAGCGATTGACGGACCCGCTGGATCTGGGAAAAGCACGATTAGTGCATTAATTGCCAAAAAACTTGGTTGGACACATATTGATACGGGTGCAATGTATCGTGCGGTAACCCTCAAAGCGATTGAATTAGCAATCGATTTAGGGGATGAAAAATCCTATCAATTTTTAGAAACTACATACATTCATTATGATCAAAATAAGATTTATATCGATGATCGTGACGTTACAGAAGCCATCAGAGATGATCGAGTCACACAAAATGTTTCATTAGTGAGTAGTTTTCCATATGTTCGAAAAAAAATGGTTGAACTACAAAAAAATGCAGCAAAAAATGGTAACATTGTCATGGATGGTCGAGATATCGGAACAGTGGTCTTACCTAAGGCAGATTTAAAAATCTTTCTCACTGCGAATGTTGAAGAACGGGCAAAAAGAAGATTTAAAGAGCATGTGAAAAAGGGATCAAATCCCAAAATCGATCAAGTGATTGAAGATATTGTCTTAAGAGACCAAAAAGATTCAACAAGAAAAGAATCACCGTTGCGTCAAGCAGAAGACGCAATTATCTTAGATACAACACACTTAACGATTGATGAGGTCGTTGAGAAAATTATAGAATTAACCGACAAAAGGAGAAATAGTCATGGAGTTTAAGATGTTGAAGGTGGGCCAAATTGTAGAAGGTACAGTCATAAAAATCGAAGAAAACACGATTTATTTAGACGTCCAATACACCACAGAAGGAAAAATTCATTTAGATAATTATGATCGACCAGCTCCAGAAACGTTTATTGGTCTGATCAAGGAAGGACAAGTTGTCAAAGCGAAGATTCAAAAGATTACCGATGAACCTGCGCAAATTCTTTTATCACGCCTTCCATTATTAAATGATGAAAAATTTGATAAGATTCAAGCAATCGCTGGAACAGGTGAAATTGTCAAAGCGAAAGTGCGCAAAATTGAAGACAAAGGACTTATCCTCAGTTACCTTGATCAAGAGGTGTTCTTACCATATAGTTTATTAGATTATGACTTAGCAAAAGAAAAAGAAACATTAAAAGGACGTATGCTTGATATTGAAATTCTTGAAGCTACTCAAAAAGGAAGAAGTAAGAGAGTTGTTGGATCAAGAAAAGCGATTTTTGAAAAAGAAAGACAAGATGCTTATGAAAAGCGGATTGTTGCTCGTCAAAAAGAACTAGAAGATATTAATACAGGGGATGTCGTCAAAGGAACAGTTGATAAATTAGAACCTCATGCAGCAACGATTCGTTTTGATCATGTGGTAGGCTTATTACGTATTTCTCAAGTTTCTCATTATCGTATTGACAAAATTGAAGATGTTTTATCATTAGGTCAAGAAGTTGAAGTTAAAGTGATTAAAAAAGAAGGCAATCGCTTAGATCTTTCGATGAAAGCATTATTAAAGACACCTTATGAAAACTTCTATGAAGCCCATAAGATAGGTGAAAATGTAACCGGAACTGTTTTCCAAAAGTTGCCTTTTGGTATTATCGTTGAAGTTGAAAAAGATGTTCGTGGTTTACTTCATAAAAATGAATTTTCTTGGAACCCTAATGACAATTTTGAAAGTTATGTCAAAATTGGTGATGAAATAACATTAAGCATCATTAGCATGGATCCAAAGAAAGAACGTATTGCATTATCGAAAAAAGCTTTAGAAGATAATCCGTGGAAAAATGTAACCGTTAAGCGTTATGATGTTGTCACTGTACCAGTCATTGAAGTTTCAAAAGATGGTATTAAAGTCATGGTTCAAGGTGTGGATGGCGAAATCCCTGCATCTGAATTATCCAATGAAAAGATTGGCCGACCAGAAGATTATTTTGCTGTCGGAGATGAAGTGACTGCTATTGTTACCGATGTTTTAAGAGATCAATGGGTCTTAAAATTATCGATTCGTCGTGTTTTAGAAAAACAAGAACGTGCATCTTTTGAACAGTATTTAGAAGATGAAGAAGAATCACAAACTACAACAATTGGTGATTTATTCGCTGATAAGTTCACATCTAAGAAAAAATAAGATAAAAAGTAGGTTTTAATATGCCTTTTAAGGTAGCCATTGTTGGCCGTCCGAATGTCGGTAAGTCAAGTTTATTTAACCGACTTGTGGGCTCTAGATTGTCCATCACAGATGATGAAGCTGGGGTGACAAGAGACCGCATTTATGGCAAAGCGGAATGGTTGACGAAAAACTTTCGAGTCATTGACACAGGGGGTATCGACATCGGCGATGCTCCTTTTTTAAATCAAATCAAAGCACAAGCTCAAATTGCGATGGATGAAGCAGATGTCATCGTTTTTACTGTTGATGGTAAAAATGGGTTACAAGATAGTGATCAGTATATCGCAAAATTGCTATATAAAACAGAAAAACCGGTCGTTCTTGCAGTCAATAAGATTGATGATGTAAACCAAATCCAAAATATTTATGAATTTTACGCTTTAGGTTTTGGTGATCCGATTGCGATTAGTAGTCATCACGGGATTGGGATTGGCGATTTATTAGATAAGATTATATCTTATATGACGGAAGATGATCCGATATATGAAGATTCGACGCTTTCTTTTTGTATTGTTGGTCGTCCAAATGTCGGTAAATCAAGCTTAACGAATGCGATTTTAGGCGAAGAACGGGTCATTGTTTCTGAAATATCAGGGACGACACGTGATGCAATTGATACACAATTTAAAAAAGATCGTCGAGATTATGTCGTCATTGATACGGCCGGCATTAAAAAGCGTGGTAAAGTTTATGAGAATACCGATAAATACAGCGTTTTACGTGCCCTTTCAGCCATTGAACGAAGCGATGTAGCACTCATTGTCATTGATGGGAATGAAGGCGTTATCGAACAAGATAAACATGTTGCTGGATATGTTAGTGATTATGGAAAAGCTTGTGTCATTGTTGTGAATAAATGGGATGTCGTCGAAAAAGATGAAAAAACTATGAAAAAGATGGAAGAAAAAATTAAAGACGAGTTTAAATTTATGGATTATGCACAAGTTGTTTTCGTATCAGCGAAGAACAATCAACGGATTCATACAATTTTCCCAGCACTAAATTTAGCATTTGAGAACTATCAAAAAGAAGTTCAAACCAGTATTTTAAATGACTTACTACAAGATGCGGCTGCGATGAATCCAACGCCAATTTTCAATCATGGAAAGGCACAATTCAATTATGTGACTCAGGTGGCAATTAAACCACCAACCTTCGTTTTATTTGTCAATAATCCGGATTTTGTTCATTTTTCGTATCTCCGTTATTTAAATAATCAATTTAGAGATGCCATTGATTTTACTGGAACACCCATTAAACTTATTTTAAGAAAGAAGGCATAATATGAGAATTACCATCATTGGTGGTGGTGCATGGGGTACAACACTTGGACAAGTATGTATCGATAATGGTCATGAAATTTTAATTTATGACGTTAACCCTAAACATGTATCTAAAATCAATCAATTAACTCATCCCTTTTTTGAAACACAACTTCCAAATCAAATGAAAGCAACCGATAATCTTAATCATGCCATTGCTTTTTCAGACATTATGCTTTTATCTGTACCAACCAAAGTTATTCGTGTCGTTTTAAAAGATATCAACAAGTTACTCAAAAAGCCAACTTTTTTCATAAACGTTTCTAAAGGTATTGAACCTGAAACATTAAAACGTGTGAGCGAGATTGTTTTAGATGAAATTGATCATCAACACTATAAAGGATTTGTAGCTTTAACAGGTCCATCTCATGCGGAAGAAGTTATTTTAAGAAAATTAACATTACTTGTTGCGGCATCAACAAATTTTGAAGACGCTAAGTTTGTTCAATCCATTTTTTCTAATGAATCATATTTACGTGTTTATACATCGCTTGATTTAATTGGTGCTGAAGTTGGTGGTGCTGTGAAAAATGCGATTGCGGTTGTATCGGGAGCGTGCACTGGTTTAGGCCTCGGAGAAAACGCACGTGCTGCATTAATCTCTAGAGGTATTTTAGAAATTGTTCGAGTGGTTGAATTTATGGGTGGAAAGAAAGAAACCGCCTTCGGTTTAACCGGTATTGGGGATTTGATTGTCACTGCATCTTCAGAAAATTCACGAAATTTTCAAGCTGGTAAAAAAATCGGTTTAGGGATTCCAATTGAACAGATTTATCAAGAGAGTAAACAAACCATTGAAGGTATTCGAACGATTGAGGCACTCGAGCACTTATCAAGTCAAAATGGACTCGAATTGCCCTTAATTCATGTGGCTTATGAGATTATCAAAGGTAATCTATTAGTGACCGATGCAGTTCCAAAGTTGTTGTCTCGGGACTTAAAATCGGAAGATTTCTAATAAAAATGCTTTATTAAGCCACTAAAGAAGGCTATATTTGAACATTTATTTGCATAATTGACTTGAATTTGATAAAATAAAGCCATCATATAAGGAGGATAAATAATGAATAAAACAGAACTTATTGCAGTTATTGCTAATCGCGCACAAGTGACCCAAAAAGTTGCAGAAGATGTACTTGCAGCATTCACAGATACCGTTTCAGAAACTCTCGGCAGACGTGAAGAAAAAGTTGTTGTTACTGGATTCGGTACATTTGAAGTAAGACATCGTGTTCAAAGAACTGGTAAAAATCCTAGAACTGGTGAATTAATCACAGTTCCTGCACAAAAAACTCCAGCATTTAGAGCTGGAAAACTCCTCAAGGAAGCAGTTAAATAAGAACGAATTAAAAGG
>DIKN01000127.1 GCA_002424575.1 Acholeplasmataceae bacterium UBA5617
AAGACCAACTATGGTCACTATCCATCCATTTGGGCATCTACAGACTTAGTCAGTGATGTCACCAAAGGTTTAGTTGCTGACCTATCTGTTTTCGCAGATGATCCGATGTACAAGTCTTTCAACCCATCGATCATGAAGATGATGAACTACTATGGTATCCAAGCAGGTCTTCCACAATTCTTGCAACCATGGGGCGTTTACATCAACAAGGAACTCGCTGACCAAAACAACATCGATATTCCCGATCCCGATTGGACCATCGAAGAATATACTGATTTTGTTGAATCAGCAGATATGACGAATTTCTGGGGCGCAATGGACACACCATTCAGCTTTATCTTCACCGGAACAACAACGCTCGCGCAATCACTCGCGAACTATCCAGGTACAGGTGCTCATATTAACCTGAACTCCAATGAAGTTAAAGCATTGATCCCCTACATTTCCACATGGGCATCTTCATCCATCTGGGGTCTTCAAGCTGCAGGACAAGTTCCAGCACAAGTCATGAACGACAACTGGTGGTGGGGATTTAAGTTCTTCATCGAAAACAAGATTTTAACACTCGATGGCGACCCATGGATGATGGGCGATGCTGCAAACCCAACTGCAGGACACTGGGGTGCTGCTAAGTCGAATGACTGGGATATTTATCCAAGACCTTCTACACCTTATCAACCCAATACAGTTGGTGTTGTTCTTGACCCACTTGCAGTTTATAACTATGCAATGGAAGATGGCAATGCTGAAATGACAGAAGCTGAAGCGCTCAAGTTAAAGATCGCTTACACATTTGCAAGCTTCTGGATTGGTGACACACGTGCTTGGGAAGCAAGAGCTGCTCAACAGTTCAAAGATGGTGACAACCTCAAGTCTGCAATGAATGACTCACTCCCACTCGTTACCGGTCAAGCATTCGAAGATCAAATGGACATTTGGTATTCTACCCCCATTCATGCTCGTTTCGCAGATAAGAACAAGATGCCCGGTTGGCATAAAGTTCTTGAAATTTGGGAAGCTGGTCAAGTTTGGGACGTTTCCGATAAAGCTTATCCATGGACATATGACAATGAAGGTACTCGTTCACCCATTCTCTATGAATGGTCAAACATTTGGAACCCCGCTGTCGTCACTGGCGATCCTGCTGCAACTGGACCACTCAGACATGAATCCGCTTGGACACCAACCATTCTTGCGAAGTTAGGTCAATGGAACACAGCGATTAACTCTCGTTACATTGAAGCAGAAGATGAACTCCGTGCAGGCCTCAAGCAATTCTACGGAAAGACAGACGAAGATTTTAGATAACCTAATCGATTTCAACTGAATGAAGGCACCGGACAACTGTTTGGTGCCTTCGCTTTATTCAAGCTAAAGAAAGGTGATATATTGAGAAACCTTAAGAGCATTTTGATTGCCCTCTTATCAGTGACTGTATTGGTCGTGGTCATTGTGTTATTCAGCAATGATTACAACAATTATCAGCCCGAAGGAGAATTAAGTTCAACCGTCATTAATGGGGCATTTCATGAACTTTCAAACTCATTAACCAATAAGCGATACACCTATATTGATTATATCAATGACTTACCCAGCAACCTTCATTATGCAGAAGCAGATGAAGTGTTGACACTCTCTAACGGTGATGCCCTGTTTGATGATGACATCAACAGTTTAGCCATGACCTTAGAGCTTGGTGATGAAGCGATGTACACCGTCGATCTCGAAGAGCGAGGTCTTTATCGTTTTGTTTTAGCAACTAAGGTTGCTGCAGCAACGTTAAACAACCTCACCCTCTCCGTTAAGATCAATGGACAATACCTCTATGATGATCATCGTGCCATCGACATCCCTTTAACATGGATGGATGAAAGCAAAGATTTTCAAGTGGATCGCTATGGAGACCAAGTGTTACCCAATCAAAAGATTGATCAGGGTTGGCGATGGGTTCCTCTTTATAACAATACCTATGTGTCCGTATTTCCGCTCCTCTTTACTTTGAATGAAGGCGTTAACCTCATTGAAATTGAAAATACGACATCGACACCTCTCATGGTGTCTGATTTAGAATTGATTGCCCCTGAAGTGCCAAAGACCTATAACCAATATCGCAATGGGCTTCCGCAAACATCCGTTACAAACCAGATCATCGTGGATGCGACAACGTATGTGTCCAAAAATTCATCGTTTACCCATTTGATGTCGCTCAACACACCCTCTGTGACACCCTTTGATGCACTTTATAAAAAATTGAACATCATTGATGGTTTATCATGGGATTTATCGGGTCAAGCGATTGATTACATCATCAATGTTCCACAATCGGGTAATTATGAACTATCCTTCCATTACCAAAATACCAAACACGATTTCTCCGTTTTCCGTTCGATTGCGATCAATGATCAAATTCTCTTTGATGCACTCATCAGTTATGAGTTTAAACACACGGGGGCACATCGATGGGCGTATGAGACCTTATCAAATCAAGAGGGAGATGCTTATCTTTTCTACTTGCCTGCAGGAGAGCATAAGATTACCCTTCGTGCAGAGTCAGAGCCTGTCGAACAAGGTTTACGTTATTTACAGCTGGTGATTGATCATATCAATAAATTCTCTTTGGATATCCGAAAGATTGCCGGTAAAGAAGTGGACCGTGATCGCACATGGAAATTCACCGAATATATTCCAGAAACACCGGACTATTTGGATGCTTACGAAGTGTTATTAAAAGCAGCACTCACCGAACTCGCCCCTTATGCACCCAATGGTGCCAATTCAACCACACTTTCCTATATTCAAAAAGCTTTATATAAATTGACATTAATCCAAGAAAATCCCGACAAAGTTCCTCTTTATCTCGATGATCTTTCCGGTGGAACAGGTTCGATTGCACAGTACCTTGGTGATTCTTTAACCATGGTCAAAGAACAACCGCTTTACTTAAATCATTTTATCGCATCTTTTGATACGAAACTTCCCCGTGCGAATGCCAATTGGTTTGTTAAACAGTGGTCGGGTATCCGTGCTTTCTTTGCATCCTTCACCAGTGATAAATACAAGATGACCTATGATGAAAATGTGATCGATGTATGGGTTAACCGTCCGATTACGTATGTCGATATGATGCAAAAGATGGCTGATCAAACGTTCACCCGAGATACGGGTATTGAGGTTAAAATTTCAGTGATGCCTGATGCCAATAAACTGGTCATGGCTTCCGCAGCTAACCAGCAACCCGATGTCGCTTTAGGATTAGCATCTTACATGCCTTATGACCTTGCGATTCGTGGTGCAGCATACGATTTAACATCATTTCCTGATTATTGGGATTTTGCAGGTCAATTTGCTCCTGGCGCTTTCATTCCATACATCCTCAATGATAAATCCTATGCACTGCCTGAAACACTCGATTTCAATGTCATCTTATACCGTAAAGATATTTTTGAAGCTCTAGGTTTCATGGTGCCAGATACATGGGCAGAAGTGATTCAAATTCTACCTGAACTTCAACAATATGGTATGAATTTCTATCATCCTATCGCCGGTGGTGTTGCCATCAAGTGGTTCTATCAAACATCAGGTTTTATTTATCAGCATGGTGGAAGTCTCTATTCAGACACCGGTGTTCGATCTGCCATTAATTCCACGGAAGCTATCGCAGGATTAACATTCTTAAACCAACTTTTCACCAACTATTCATTACCTGAACAGGTACCCTCGTTCTATAACTCATTTAGATATGCAACATTACCCATCGGAATAGCTGATTTTGGTACATACTTATTGATTAAGAATGCTGCGCCTGAACTTGCGGGTTTATGGGACATTGCACCCTATCCATCCATTGAAGTCAATGGTGTTGAAAATCGTCATTACATCGCCAATGGTACTGCGGGTCTCATTCTTTCTTCCACGCAACAACCTAATGAATCATGGTCATTTCTCAAGTGGTGGATGTCTGTTGAAACACAAAGTCAGTTTGCGTTTAACCTTCAATCGACCTATGGTCCAACGTATGCATGGTTATCGGGTAATATTGATGCGTTTAGGAATTCACCATTCCCTGAAAAGGATAAAAACGTCATATTACAACAAATCGAATGGCTAGTTGACGTTCCTAGAACACCAGGTCAATACATGCTTGAACGTTCCTTATCAGATATTTGGAATACAGCCGTTTACGATGGTACACCAACCGGTATTGCCGTCGACCGTTACACCATCATCATCGACCGCGAAATCAGAAGAAAGATGATCGAATTTGGATTCCTTGATCAGCAGGGTAACCCACTGGTTCCTTATAACATACGCGATATTGATTGGGTTAAACAACAGATTCAGGAGGCGCAACATGGATAATACGTTATCGGTTAGTCAACTGAAGAAGCGCTATCGAAGCAAAGCGCAGATGAAAGATGCGCTCGGTATTGCACTCATGCTTTTACCGTATGCCTTATTATTTTCAATCTTTATCGCATTCCCTGTTGCGATTGCCTTTTATCTTTCACTCACATCGTTTAACGTCATACAGTTTCCTGAATACCGTGGACTTTTCAATTTTATCAACGTCTTTACCCAGGACCCTGTGTTCTTGAAATACGTCTTGCCAAACACGCTGAAATTTGCGTTGATCGTCGGACCAGGTGGTTATCTCCTCTCCTTCCTGCTCGCATGGATGCTCGCGCAAATTCAGCGTGTACCAAGAACGATTTTAGCGCTCGCCATTTACACCCCATCCATGGTGGGTGGTGTGTTTATGTCTGTCGTATGGCGCACCATTTTCTCAGGGGATGAATCAGGTTACATCAACAGTTTCCTGCTCAACAATGGTTGGGTTGATCGTCCGATTCAGTTTTTAGTATCACCAGATTATTTGATGAATATTGTCATCGTCGTTGCCCTTTGGAGCAGCATGGGTGTCGGCTTTTTAGCGATGCTTGCAGGTATTCTAAATGGGAATGATGAACTCTATGAAGCTGCATATATTGAAGGTATTCGCAATAAATTCCAAGAAGTGATGTATGTCACCATTCCGATGATGAAACCACAAATGCTTTTTGGTGCCGTCATGGCGATTGTCGCAACCTTCACCAATGGCTATATTGGTGTTGCACTTTCGGGATCCAACCCGACCCCGCAAAATGCAGCACAGTTGATTACAAATCACATCGATGATTATGGGTTTATTCGCTATGAGATGGGCTATGCCGCAGCACTTTCAGTCGTGCTCCTTTTGATCATTTGGCTCTTCTCAAAAGTCGCATATAAACTCTTCATGGATAAGGATTAGGGGGTGACATGATGAGTTTTCAAGGAACGAAAATCAACCCGACCAATTTTTCGAAATCGCAAATTGGTTTCTACGCATTCTTAATCCCACTCGGCTTATTCATGCTCTTACCTGTCGTCTACATCGTCAACCAAGCATTTAAACCGTTGGATGAACTCTTCTTATTCCCACCACGTTTCTTTGTTCAAAAGCCAACTTTAGATAACTTCGTGACTCTGTTTAGAACGGCAACCTCGACGGGGGTTCCTTTATCACGTTATTTCTTTAATACATTGGTCATCACCGCTGTTTTAGTCTTTTTAACCGTTTGGTTATCAGTGACCACAGGCTATGTGCTATCCAAAAAGAATTTTAGAGCAAAATCTGCCCTTTTTGGTATCAACCAAATTGCACTTATGTTCGTCAGAACAGCCGTTGTCATTCCAACCTATTTCATCATCGTCAACATCGGATTAAACAACAATCCGTTGGTTCATATCCTCCCCTATCTTGCTGTCCCTGTTTCAGTCTTCTTGATGAAACAATTCATTGACCAAATACCAGATCCCATCATCGAAGCTGCCCGCGTAGATGGTGCTACAGACATGCAAATTGTCTTTAAGATCATCATTCCCTTAACAGTCAACGCGATTGCAACCGTCGCGATTTTAACCTTCCAAGCGACATGGGGTGCGGTTGAAGCATCGTCACTCTACATCCAAGATGAAACCATGAAGTCGTTTGCGTTCTATTTGAACACATTGGCACTTGCGAACACAGGTAGCACATTAGCCGGTGTTGGTATGGCTGCAGCAGCCGGTTTGATCATGTTCCTTCCGAATTTGATCATCTTTATCGTCATGCAATCACGTGTCATGAACACGATGGCGCATGCCGGTATTAAGTAAGGCGGTGGATCATATGAAAGCCGTTAAAATCCTTTTAATTCTTATCCTCTCGTTTGTATTACTCTCTACATTTAATCTTCAAACAGAAGCTGCATCCGCAACATCATACACCCGAACGATTAATGCTAAAGGTCGTTATGTGAGAACACAGGATGCTTATCTTCCTGATAAAACTCTTGTTGGCTTAGGTTTAAATGGACCGCAGGACATGATGTTTGGTGAAAATGATCTTCTCTACATCGCAGATACGAACAATCGTCGCATCGTGGTCTATAACACGATCACAAACACCGTCGATCAAACGATCAGTCACCCCGATTTTAGTCAACCCAAAGGTGTCTTCGTTTCGGATCGTGGCATTTATGTCGCAGATTCATCAGGAGAAGCTGTTTTCTGGTTTGATTTAGCAGGAAATTTTATTCACGAATTTGGTCGTCCCACGACTCCATCTTTCGCACAAACCAACTATAACCCAAATAAGGTTGTCGTGGATAACCGTGGAAATCTCTACATCTATGGTGAAGGTGTAAAAGATGGTATTATTCAGCTTTCCAATACAGGTGAATTCTTAGGTTATTTCACCTCAAATAAAGTTCAGCTTTCTGTGATTCAGCAAATTTATAAACTCATCTTTACTGAAGAGCAGTTTGAACAATTTGCATCGCGTGACCCACAGACATTCTCAAGTTTATTTATTGATCAAAATTCGATGATTTATACCACCACGATGGGAACTTTCCGTAACGCCATTAAGAAACATAATACCCAAGGTGGGAATATTTTTGCAGGAAGCCGTACATTTGCATACAGTGATGCAAGCGATATCTATGTCGATCAGCAAGGGATCATTTATTCATCCATGGAAGTGGGGACCATCTTTGTCTACACCCCTGATGGAGATTTCATCTTCAACTTTGGTGCAGGTAACTTCATTGAAGGTGTCATCAACCCCGATATTTCTGGTTTATTTACCAAACTTGTATCGATTGCTGTGGATTCAAAAGGTGGCATTTGGGCACTTGATGACCGCAAAAACATGATTCAATCGTTTAGACCCACTGAATATGCCCTTCGCATCTATGAAGCATTGAATCTCTATAACTCACGTCAATATGATGAATCCATCATGGTATGGAATGAAGTTTTAAAGCTCAATCAGATGTCAGTCATCGCTCATGATAATATTGCAAAAACGTATCTTCAACAGGAAAGATACGAAGAAGCCATGATTCATTTCCAACTTGCAGGGAATCGTCCAGGTTACTCAGAAGCTTATTGGGAAGTCAGAAACGTTGGTATTCAAGCAGCACTTGGTGCATTCATTATCATTTTAGTCGCGTTTTTTGTGACCAGCAAGACATTATCGATTGTCGATCATAAAACAGGAAAAATCACGCTTTGGATGACACCGGTTAGAAAATTTTTTGACCGAAAATGGTTAAAAGATATCTTCTATATATTTAGGGTGATGCGTCATCCGATGGATAGTTTCTACGAAATCAGAAAAGAGCATCGCGCAAACCTGATATCAGCGATTATCCTCTACATGATTTTCTTCTTAATCTACTTAAATTTCAGCATCAATAAAGGTTTTATCTATCAGTTTGTTGCTGCTGAAGATATGGATCTATCCGCGATCGTCATCGGTTTCTTCTCGATCACCTTGGTCCTCGTCATCAGCAACTACCTTGATACATCCATCCATGATGGTCTTGGTGGCCTTAAACAGATCTTTATCATGTTTATTTACTCGATGGGACCCCTCATGATTGCCCTGTTATCCACGACGATCTTGAGTTACGTCTTAACCTACAACGAAGTTTTCTTCCTCAACATCATCATGATCATCGGATTCGGTTGGAGTTTTATTAACCTTTTCCTGGGCATGAACGAAATCCATGATTATTCCGCAAAACAGACTGTCAAGAGCATGCTGATGACCGTCCTTTTCACCGTGATTATCGCGGTAGTCATCATCATTTTGATTATGATGTGGGAACAGCTTTACATGTTCTTAGAAGCACTGATTAAGGAGGTCATCCGCAATGTTACGCAATAAACGTAAATTCCTCATTGTCATCATGTTTTTGCTATTCTCAATCACGGTGCGTGCATCGTATATTGAGACGAATAAAGACACGAAGATGCCACCTGATACGGTGACCTACATCATTCAAGAACCGACAGACATGCAATATTTAGCAACCGTCGGTGATTTGAAGTTCTATTATCGCGATTCACGTGATGTGTTTGCCATCCATGATACACGTAACGGTTATACATGGAAAACAGGTCTCGACATCGCGGGTGAAGATGAGCTTAAAGATGCTTGTGACATTCTCTTAGCATCGGAAACACCACCGACCGATGAACAGATCGATGCGGTATGCCGCCCGTTTGAAGACTTCATGAATACACGTTTTGAAGCATTTTCAAATTCACTCTTAACACTGGAATACTATAACGATTCCAACAACGTGAACCGCACACCTTCAACGCATCCCACCGAAACGGGAACATCAACTTTGATGATGGTCAATGGAGATCCCACGCACTATCGTCTAGAAATTCCCTTCTACGTGATTGATTTAACGGTATTTGTTCACATTTATTTGACAGAAGATGGTTTATCCTTAGAGATTCGAGATGACGAAATCCAAGGTGAAGATCAAAACTTGATCTCGTCATTCATCTTTACACCACTCATGGGAGCATCCGGTGGTGCAACGATTTCATTCAACAAAACGACCATGCAATATGGTCGTGCTGCAGACGCGGTAGCCAAACCACAAATTCCTGGATACATCATGGTTCCAGACGGTAGCGGTGCACTCATCCGTTTTGAAGATTACTCAACAAGCATTTCATCGTATTACGGTAGTATCTATGGCCGTGACTATGCGATTGATACGTACTATGATCGTGTTGAAACCAATTTTATCCCCTTAAAACAACCAGGTTTACCTATTTATGGTATCGCACATGGCAATCGTCAAGCAGCTTTCTTTGCACATGCGACCAAAGGTGCAGAATTTATGGAACTCGTGGTTTCACCACAAAATGGTGTTGCACCTAACCGTTCCCTCTATACGTTCGCCTTTGCACGATTCAATTACAACACACTGATTTATCAAGTCTATAACAATGCGGGTAGTGGTTATACATCGATGTTGGACAGTCGTCCACATTATGACATTCGTCAAAACTACGTCTTCTTAGCGGGAGACGGATCTGCCGATGGTTATCCTGCAGACTATGTAGGAATGGCAAAGAAGTATAAAGATATCTTGATTGAAGATGGTACGCTCACACCTCGTGATCATGAACTTTCCAACATGCCGATACGCCTTGATTTCATCATGGCTGATGCGATGGATTCGCTCATTGGAACGACCGATGTTGTCGTGACAACCGTGGATCAAGTCAAAGACATTTTACTAAAACTGAACAACAATGGTGTATTCTCAATTAACTCAGGGCTTTATGGCTATCAAAAAGGTGGTATAACATTAGGCGATAAGGATGCACCACGTTTTTCACGTGCAATCGGTACAAAACGTGAATTTGACAAGGTCATCACAGAGCTCAATGAGAAAAATATCGATGTTTCGCTTGCGATGGATTATGCAACCATCTATAAAGAACAGATGAGTTTAATCGGCAATGCAACCAAACATGCGAATGGTTGGTACATCCGTGAATACTTAAGAAACGAAGTAGGACCGGTGAATGAACGCTATTTTGCACGTCCAACGTTAATCGCTTCGTGGATTTTATCGCACGAAAAAGCAACCCGTTCGATAGGTGCTACCAGTTATACGTATGAAGGATTTACCGATCTTTTATACAGTGATTACACCAAAAATGGAACAACCATCACACAATCGATGGCACTTTATCAAGCATCACTTGAAAAGATAAGAGCTAACTACAAAATCAACGCCATTCGTCCCAATCTTTACTTATGGCCATTCATTGATCGCTATCTTCAAGCGCCGATGTTTACTTCGCAGTATTTGATTGAAACAGATACCGTCCCATTCTTACAACTCGTGTTACATGGTGCGATGGAAGTGTATGCAACCTATGCAAATTTCTCATTCTACACGGCAACAGACGTCCTACGCATGATCGATTATAACGTCTACCCATCGTTTATCTTGACACATGATCCTGCGTATGAACTCATATCAACCAATTCATCGAATTTCTACTCCACCGAATTTTCACTCTATGAACATCGTATCTATGATATCTATGATGAAATGAATCGTGCCTACATCAGTGTCATCAATGCGGATTGGATCGATCGTCAAGTGTATCTTCCAGGTGTGATCGTCAACACCTATTCGAATGGCACAAAAATCATCATCAATTACACCGATTCGAACATCAGTTATCAAGGAAAATCCGTCACGGCGCAAAGCTTCCGTGTCGTGAACTAGGAGGTCGACATGAGCAAACGTAAAAAAGTGTCCAAGTTGACCCAAAATGCCAACAAATCAGCCTACCTCTTTTTACTACCATGGCTGATCGGTTTTGTGTTCTTCGTTTTATATCCCTTCTTTTATACGATTTATTTGTCCTTCTTTTATGTCGTTCGCGACATTACAGGATGGACGTATACGTGGATTGGGCTTGGTAATTATGAAACAGCCTTCTTTAGAAACACGCAGTTTAATCCGTTAATCTTGGACTTCTTGGTCGTAGAAATGACATACGTTCCCGCCATTTTGGTGCTTTCTCTCATTTTGAGTTTACTGTTAAACACCAACATTAAATTCCGTGCTGGATTCCGTATGATTTATTTCTTCCCGGTGGTTGTCTTATCGGGACCCGTCATGACACAACTGATTAATTCCGATTCAACGACGCGTATTGATGTCACAGAAATCTTAGTCTTCCGCATGATCGAAAACTTTTCGCCGTTCATTGCGGACTTGATTGGAAGTATCTTCAATAACTTCACGATGATTTTATGGTTCACAGGTATCCCCATCATATTATTTATGAATGGTTTGCAGAAGATGAACAGCCAACTCTATGAAGCTGCTCAAATCGATGGGGCAAATTCATGGCAAATTTTATGGAAAATTACACTTCCTAATTTGAAGTCTACAGCACTTGTTGTTGCCATCTTCTCGGTTGTACAGATTGCCATTTTCCAAGTCAATCCCATCTATTCATTTGTTGTCTCAACCATCACCAGCAACTATGCGAAAGGTTTAGGTTTCGCTGGGGCTATCGTCTTGGTTTACTCGCTTCTCGTCTTGATTTTTGTCGCCATTGCGTTTATCTTACTCCGTGATCGCGATAAAGTGATCTATGAAGAATCCCTTCGTGAACGTAAAGAACGGATGCGCTTGAAGATGCTGAAATTGCAAGAACAGCGCAACCAAAAGACATTGAAGGAACTCATCAAAGATAAATTTAATCAACTCAAAGATAAACTGAAGAAGAAGGAGGTTGATGCTCATGACAAGCAAGCTTAATGTGACGAAGATCAAAAAGCTCTTTTTTGGTCACAAAGCAACCAGTGGTCTCATCGGCCGTTTGGTTGTCTACGCACTGTTGATCGGTGTCAGTTACATCTTCTTATATCCTCTACTTCGTATGATTTCTATGTCATTTTTGACACAAAGCGATTTGATTAATCCCGAAGTTGGCTGGATACCAACCCAACTGAATTTCACAAACTATGTGATTGCTAACCGTGTCCTTCAACTGTTTCCACCATCTTTAGCATCGATGTCAGAAGGATTCTTTCAAGCCGTTTTAGGTATTTTTAAAGATGGTGGTAATCTATGGAAATCGCTTAAAAACACATCCATCTTAGCCATCATTCAAACGTCGATTGCTGCGCTAACAGGTTTCGCTTTTGCACGTTATGAATTCAAGGGTAAGAAATTTTGGTTTGCCATGGTGTTACTATCATTCGTGATTCCGCTTCCCATGGTCACCATCCCGAGAGTCATGATTTTCTTTGACTTGCAGGACAGTGTATGGCTACCCTTCTATAATGCGATTTCTGGAACATTCTTAGAAAGTATTTTTAAACCGCGCCTATTCAACACCTTATTCCCGCAGACGGTTTTAGCCTTGTTGGGACAGGGAATTAACTCCGCGATTTTAATTCTTATTTTCTTTAACTTCTTTAAGATGATTCCAATTTCTTTAGATGAAGCTGCACGTATCGATGGTGCGACATCCACTCAAGTTTTCTGGCATATCTATATGAAGCTTGTCATTCCCATCATCATCACGGTGTTCTTATTCTCATTCGTATGGAATTGGAATGACGTCTATTCCTCACAGATCTATTACTGGGATAAGAATCCACTCATTACGATGCGCTTAGGATCCTTTGATTCCCAGTTTGGCAGCATGGCAGGTGTGATTCCCGGCCAAGGTGGACAAGCACGACTCAATGAAGCATATAAGATGGCTGCGACCTTCCTTTCAATCTTACCGCTTTTAATCATGTACATTGCAGCACAGCGTAAATTTATTGAAGGTATTGAACGTACCGGTATGACAGGAGAATAACATGAAAAAATGGAACATCATCTTGCTTATCATCCTGTTTTCACTCAGCCTTTTTTCCTGCAAGGAAGGTGAACCCACCCCACCAGAAGAAACCGATTATTCCAACTGTAAAGCAGCTGGATACACCTATGATCCTAAGACGATTAATGATTATGCCTTGGTATGGTCGGATGAATTTGATGTGGATGGGACCATTGATAAGACCAAGTGGGGTTATGATATTGGGGGATCGGGTTGGGGAAACAACGAACTCCAATACTACACGCAAGATCTTAACTCATGGAATGAAAACGGCAAAATGATCATCGAAGCACGCAAAGAGACATATCTTGGACGTGATTACACGTCAGCCCGTATCATCAGTAAAAATAAAGGTGACTGGCTATATGGCAAAATCGAAGTGATGGCAAAATTGCCAACAGGTCGTGGAACATGGCCTGCGATCTGGATGCTTCCAACCGATTGGCGTTATGGCGGATGGCCAAACAGTGGTGAAATAGATATCATGGAACATGTGGGTTACGATCAAAATCGCATTCATGGTTCCATCCATACAAAGTTTTTTAATCATCAACTTGGCACTCAGCGCTCAGGATCACGCATCATCGACACAGCATCTACAGACTTTCACAAATACAGCATTGAATGGTTACCTGATCGCATCTCTTTTATGATTGATGATTTCAACTACTTCACCTTTTTTCCAAGCCGTCAAGTGTCCTGTCCAACCTTTGGACAATGGCCATTTGATCAACGGTTCCACCTGTTGTTAAACATTGCTGTTGGTGGCAACTGGGGTGGGGCACAAGGTGTTGATGAAACCATCTTCCCACAACGTATGGAACTAGATTACGTTAGAATCTATCAATCACCGACGATCACGAATTTACAGAAAGGATAGGATTTTATGACTTCATATCGTTTTGAAAAGGGGCGTTTCTGGATTGATCAATACGATCAAAAGAAACCATTTGCGTCCTTTTTACCCGGTGTTGCCGGAAAATATGGTATACCGATGTGGGTGTATTATGTCAATCGTGGCCAATTGATTGCAAGCTTTGGTTTGGAATCCAAAGATCATGCGATTCTCGATTTTTCACCTGCAAATATGGCGTATCGTCGCACAGAAATTGATGGTTTCCGTACGTTTTTAAAGATAAACGGTCACATGCATGAACCCTTTGCATCCACATCAAAACAACCTCGAAAGATGTTTTTAGAGATGAATGCGATCGGTCTTGTTGAAGATTGTGGTGATCTTGAGATTCACGTGAAGTATTTCAATGTGGTCGAAGAGAATTATCCAGGTCTGATCCGCAACGTGACACTGATCAATAAAACAAAGAAACCGATAGCTTTAGAAATCGTTGATGGACTTGCCACCATGTGGCCTTTTGGTACCAATCAATTCATGATTAAAAACATGAGTAATCTCGCGGTTGCATGGTTTGATGTATTCAATCAAGAACGAAAGATGCCTTTACTCAAAAATCGGTCGACCACTGAAGATACCGCAGAAGTTGAAGGTGTCGAAGCGGGTCATTTTTATGGATCGATTGATCAATACAACACGAAACTGGATGTCATTTATGACCCAAGTCTTATTTTTGGTCAAGACACATCCCTTCGCGAAGCAAAGTCTTTTCAAGAGACACCGCTTAAGAGATTGTTAAAAGAAGAACAAGTCACGATTAATCAATTGATGAGTGGATACAGTGCGAAAGAACTTGTTCTTGAGGACAGTTATTCATTTTATACCCTCTTTGGTAAAGTCAATCATATGGAAGAACTTCATATATTAGAGAAGATTTTATCCTATGATGTTTTTGAAATGTATGATAAAAAGGCGCAACGTTTAGCCGAAGAGATCACCAAACCGATGACACTTAAAACAAACTACCCTCTTTTTGATGCCTACATGAAACAAAGTTTTTTAGATAACTTTTTACGTGGTGGTTACCCTCAAGTTTTCAAAGGCAAAGAACAAGATATCATTTATCACATCTATTCCCGTATCCATGGTGACATGGAAAGAGAATATAACAATTATTACGTCGAACCAGCTTATTTCTCACAGGGAAATGGGTCTTATCGTGATGTGAATCAAAACCGACGAAATGATGCTTATTTTGTCCCTGAAGCAGCTCTTTTTAACATTCGTCAATTCATGGATTTGATTCAGCTAGATGGTCATAATCCTTTAACGATTCAAGGCAGTAAGCTTGTGATGGATAAGGAAGATATTATCTTTGTGTTATCACATGTTATAGAAGGCCAAGCTATCGTGCAAAAAATTCTTGAACGACCCTTTACACCGGGACAGCTTATGACATCAATCGATCAGCATCATGTAAAACTTGATGGTGATCGCGATGCATTTTTAAACCGCGTCATGAAAGAATCACGTCAAGAAATTCAATCGGTGTATGGCACGGGTTATTGGAGTGATCATTGGATCTATAACCTCGACTTGCTGGACAGTTATCTGAACGTTTATCCAGACAAAGTTGAAAAACTTTTCTTGACACCTGAGTATCGTTTTTATCAAAGTCATGTCTCTGTTTTCCCAAGAAAATTGAGATATGTATTGACACCTCGTGGTGAAGTCAGACAGCTTGGACCACTCTATCATGATCAAGAGAAGATTGATAAGGCAAAACTTGTTGTCAATCAAACCAACTTTCATAAGACACCAAGTGGTCAAGTCGTGAAAGTGAACTTATTGACCAAATTGATTCATCTCGCTTTAATCAAGTTTACGTCACTTGATCCTGAGCTTATCGGTGTGATGATGGATGCCGAAAAACCAGGATGGAATGATGCGATGAACGGCTTACCTGCCATCTTTGGTTCAGGGGTCACCGAAGCCATTTCTCTCAAACGATTGATCGAATTGCTGATCGATCAACTGCTTGTTCTCGATCTTGAATATCTTGCGATGCCTGAAGATCTCAGCCTATTCTTTAAAGATGTCACACAAACCTTTCAATCCTTTGACACCTATCAAGATTTAAGAGAACGATTCGTTGAAAAGACACGTTTCTTTCTTGATCCTCAACCCTTAAAACTGACACATGTAGAGCTTAAACAAGGTCTTGAACGCATGTTAGATGTTCTCAGAGAAGGGCTTAACAAGGCGAAAAAGATTGGTCAAGGGTTGCTGCCAACTTATCTGTCATATCATGCGGATGCGTATACCGTCAATAAAGAAAAAAATCCTGAACTGGGGTATCCCACAGTGACTGTGACATCATGGTCTGTACGGATGTTACCGCATTATTTAGAAGCTCCAGCAACCTACTTAAAGCAATGCCATGATATCAAGGAAGCTCAGACAATTTTTGAGCGTGTTCGTCAAACGGAGATGTATGATAAAAAGTTAGGTTTATATTTGACGTCATGTCCGCTTGATGATGAAACACTAGAGATTGGACGTGCACGCGCATTCACCAAGGGATGGCTTGAGAGAGAAGCATGCTTCATGCATATGTCCTATAAATATTTGATTGGTCTATTAAAGAGCGGTCTCTATCAAGAATATTACCAAGACATGAAAACTGCGATGCCGCCTTTTATGAATCCTGAAGTCTATGGAAGAAGTCCTTTAGAAAATGCATCGTTTATCGCAACCTCGAATAACCCCAATCCAAAAAACCATGGACGTGGATTTGTTGCACGCTTGACGGGAACTACATCGGAAGCTATCACGCTTTTCATGTTGATGATGACCGGAAAGAAGTTATTTTCTTTCCATCATGATGTCTTATCCTTCGGCATTCATCCCTTACTGACTAAGGATTTCTTTGATGAAAACCATGAAGTGTCATTCCACCTTTTTGAGTCCATCAAAGTGACGATCAAGAATCCAAGTATGAAAGATACCTTTGATCTTGAACCGATACGCTATGAACTCAAAAACAGCGTTGATACCGTGGTCGTTGAAGGCCAACAGGTGGATGGACATCTCGCTGAACTGATCCGCAAAAAACATTTTGATACCATCACCATCACATTACAATCCTAAAAGGAGATGGCCAGTAGGCTGATATACTATGAAAAAATGGCTCACATTATGCATGATTACCTTGATGGTAATGGTCCTTTACGCATGTCAAAACGACCCCACAGAACAACCTGACTTAACAAGACCTGATGATGCGTGGTCGATTGAAGAGAAAGTAGCGTGGTGGATCAATCGCTTAACCGTGGAAGAAAAAGCTGGTCAAATGATCCAAGCAGAACGCACCACGAACAACGGTGTTTCAGGCGCGACACTTTTTGAAACGACATCGTACAATTTGGGTTCGATCTTAAATGGTGGCGGTAATGTTCCCACAGGCAACACCGTGACCTCATGGCTTAATATGGCGAATAATTATCGTCAAGCAAGTTTGAAATCGACATCAGGAATTCCCATTATCTA
Source organism: Acholeplasmataceae bacterium UBA5617 (assembly GCA_002424575.1). Taxonomy (GTDB): domain Bacteria; phylum Bacillota_I; class Bacilli_A; order Acholeplasmatales; family Acholeplasmataceae; genus Peloplasma. The sequence continues at coordinate 17,147 of DIKN01000127.1, forward strand.
CGGCGTCGATGCCGTTCACGGACACAACAATCTTGTCAATTCGACCATTTTTCCTCATAACATAGGGCTCGCCGCTGCGAATAACCCTGATTTGATGCGAAAGATCGGTGAAATAACCGGCTATGAAGTGGCACAGACAGGGATGTCGATGAATTTTTCTCCCTCGATTGGGCTGATCAAAGATAAGCGATGGGGACGCATTTATGAAACACTCGGGGAAAATCCTGAGGTTGCGAAACGTTTGATTGGACCTTACATTGAGGGTTTACAATCTTATAACATCGCAGCAACCGCGAAGCATTTTATCGGTGATGGTTATACCGTGTTTGGTACTGGTATGGATGGACGCCTTGATCGAGGTAACGCCAACATCAGTGAAGATGAACTCTTTGATCTGCATCTCCCCCTTTATCAAGAGGCGATTGATGCAGGTGTAAAAAGCATCATGATTTCATATTCCGCCATCAATGGCATCAGAATGCATCAAAACAGACACCTGATCACCGATGTTTTAAAAGGTGATATGGGGTTTAAAGGTTTTATTATTTCAGACTATGAAGCGACCAATGACGTTTCAGGATCCACCTTTGAAGAAAAGATCATTCGCACGGTCAATGCAGGTATTGATATGTTGATGGAACCGAATAAGTTCGATCAAGTTTATCGTGCGATATTAGCAGGTTATGAAAAAAATCAAATTGAACTTGCTCGCATCAATGATGCAGTCTCACGCATTTTAACCGTGAAATATGAGATAGGTCTTTTTGATGAGCCCGAATTACCCAGTGAAAATTTACGAAGTACAGAAGCTTTAGCCATCGCAAGACAAGCGGTCAGAGAATCTCTTGTTTTACTTAAAAATGATGGGGTGTTACCTTTATCCAAAGGACAAGATTTATTAATTCTTGGTCCTGGGTCCAATAATATAGGTATTCAATCTGGTGGATGGACCATTTCATGGCAAGGTCAAGAGGGAAACATCACCCAAGGGACAACCCTTTTAGAAGCTTTTCAAGCAGAAACAGAGGGAACCATTTACACCAATATCGCGGATATTCAAAAAGCGGATGCCATCATCGTAGTGCTTGCTGAACGTCCAGCTGCTGAGTGGTTTGGTGATGCCGATGATCTTTCATTAAATGGACGGACAGGTTATCAAGCCAATGTTGATCTTTTGGAAGCACTGAGCGATGTTGATATTCCCGTAATCGCGATCATGATCTCAGGAAAACCTCTTTTGATGACCGATTATATGGAAACCATCGATGCATGGGTGATGGCTTTCTTACCTGGGACTGAAGGTTTTGGAATCACAGATGTGCTTTATGGTGATTTTAATTTTAAGGGGAAACTGCCCTATACTTATCCTAAACTGCTTGCTCAAGTCACCCATACGATGCTTGATGCAAACTATCAACCAAATGATTATCTCTTCCCCTATGGACATGGATTAAGTTATCCGGAGGTCTAAATGATGCATTTAAAAGGTTATGTTTCATCTCAAAAGCTTCAAAAAGCATTTCACCCGATGGGTGTGATCCATCCAACACAGATATCAACATCACCCTATCATATGACGTTGCAACCTGAAATCACCTATCAAACCCATCTCGGATTTGGTGGAGCTTTTACGGAGTCTGCGGCTTATGTATGGTCTAAGTTATCGCACACCAAACAACAATTAATCATCGACTTATACTTCTCAAAAGATGGTTTACGCTACAACATGGGACGAACACACATCAATTCGTGTGATTTTTCATTGGAAAACTATACCTATGTTCAAGAGGGTGATGTCACGCTCGATTCCTTTGATCTATCACGAGAAGATTTGTGGGTTGTTCCGATGATGCGTGAGGCTTTAAAACGTGAACCCCATCTTAAACTTTTAGCATCGCCATGGTCACCTCCTGGATGGATGAAAACCAACAACCAGATGAATTTTGGCGGGAAATTAAAGCCTGAGTATCAACACATTTGGGCACGTTATTACGTCAAATACATCATGGAGATGAAAAAGCGTGGGATTCCTTATTGGGCGATCAGTGTCCAAAACGAACCTGCAGCAACCCAGACATGGGATTCGTGTATTTATAGTGCAGAAGAGGAACGCGATTTCATCAAAAACGCGCTTGGACCCATCGTGCATGCTTACGACCCTCAAATCAACATATTGGGTTGGGATCATAACCGTGATATCATCGTTGAACGGGCAAAACCACTTTTAGAAGACTTTGAATGCGCGAAGCATCTCTATGGGATTGCCAATCATTGGTATGTCAGTGAAGCATTCGAAAATGTTGGGAAAGTGAAATCGTTATTTCCTGATACACATTTGATTTTCACCGAAGGATGCATCGAAGGTGGACCTAAACCTGGTGCATGGTATACGGGTGAACGCTATGCTCGAAACATCATCGGTGATTTTAACAACCATGTTGAAGCATTCATCGAATGGAATCTTATCCTCAATGAACAGGGTGGACCTAATCACGTTAAAAATTTTTGTGATGCACCCATTTTAGCTGATCCAAAGACCGATGAGTTTGTGATCAACAGTTCATACATTGCGATTGGACACTTTTCAAAGTTCATCGAACCTGGTGCGAAACGTATTCATCACACAGCCAACCTTCCCAAAGGTCTATCTGGGGTCACATACCAAAATCCTCATGGCGAGATTGTGGTTGTTTTGCTAAACGAAAGTCACGAAAAAACACAGGTTGATCTTGAGATTGAGCATCAGATCTACCCGATTTTCATGGATGAACATAGTTTAGTTTCGCTCATTTTTACGAAATAAAACTCATATTCGTGATGACCTTTTATATTTTTCATAAAATGAATACATCTTTCACGCTATTTTGATACAATATCTATGGATTGGAAGTGAAACATCATGGTCACTATTGATGAAATTGCGAAACTCTCGAAAGTTTCGATTTCAACCGTATCGAAAGCGCTCAACGGATACACCGAAATCAGCGAACCTACGAGAAAGCGAGTGATGGCAATTGCCGATCAATTGGGGTATATGCCCAATGCGACTGCACAAAGCTTGGTCCGTAAGCGTTCCAATACGATTGGTGTCGTCTACGAGGTTGAGTATGGTTTAAAAAATCTATTCTTTTCGGGTGTTTTGGAAGCATTTCGTAAAGTTGTCGAATCGAGAGGATACGATATTTTACTTTTATCCCATAACACTGAATCAGGACTCGATTACTTAAGACATTGTAACTCGAAAAACGTTGACGGTGTTTTGGTTGTATCCGGTGGTGATAACCAAGCGGCGATTCACAAACTTTACCAAAGTCCACTGGCTGTATTGACGCTCGATCCTCATGATAAAGGTCCTAATTCAATATTCTCAGATTCCTATCATTCCATCAAAAGAAGTTGTAAATATTTATTTGAACTCGGTCATAAGCGCATTGCCTTCATCAATGGATCATACACCAATTTTATTGGTCGCGAACGCTTAAGAGCGTATTTGGATTTCATGCACGAGAAAGGGCTTGAGCCGCTCTATTTACCCGAAAAATCCAATGAATCTTACAGCTATGAAGAGGGTCACCAGACGATGAAAATGATTTTTGAAACCTACGGTCTTCCCGAAGCTGTCTGTTCTGTTTCTGATCTTATGGCGATTGGTGCGATCAATTACTTGAACACCCACGGTTTTTCAGTCCCCGATGATGTCTCGGTGATTGGCTTTGATGATCTTCACGTCTGTGAGATTGTGACACCTAAATTGACAACCGTTCGGCAAAATTATGAAGCCTTTGGACAACTCGCTTGCGAAACATTGCTCAAAATGATGGATGGCAAAGTACGCACCATTGACCCAATCATTGTTGATACCGAAATTATTGTAAGAGATTCCTGTAAGAAAAGAAAACATTTTCCAAACGACTAACAACCTATCTTTTCTTTTTTTAACAATAATGACATAATTCTTTCATTTTTAAGATTACATACGATATAATGAAAATATCGAGAGACGTTGAAACCTAACAGGTGCGTGATTTCCTTTTGAAAAAACACATCGTTTCCATGTGACTCGGTTGCCTTGATTGCCATCCCCCCCGTGCAGTCAAGGCGTTTTTGTTAGTATACTTTTTTATATGAGCATGATATAATGAAATTGTAAGAACCATCAGCTTTTTAAGAATAGCACATCACTTTTAAGTGAAGCGAGGTAATTCTATGGCTCAAAAAATCTTAATTGTTGAAGACAATGTATTGATCAGTCGAAGCATTGAATCCAAATTAAAAGAAGAGATGTTTGAAGTTAAAGCTGTTTTTGATGGTGACGAAGCGATCAAACAGTTTGACATGATCACTTATGATGCGGTGCTTCTTGATTTGATGTTACCTAAGGTGAGCGGTGAAAATGTGCTCAAACACATACGTTCCAAAGGTGATGTTCCGGTGATCATCATTTCAACCAAAGACACGGATGTAGAAAAAGCGATTAATCTTGGATTAGGTGCTGATGACTATTTGGCTAAACCTTTTTCGATGCTCGAATTGATCGCACGTGTCAAAGCTGTTTTAAGAAGAGCTCATAAAGTGATGGATAAAGAAATCAAACAAAAAATCGAGATTGGTGATCTTGATGTCAATCTAGCAAACTTCGAAGTCAAAAAAGCGGGGACAATGGTTGATTTAACACTGAAAGAATTTGAAATTTTGAAACTTTTATTGACGCACCCCGAGCAAACATTTTCTAAACAACAGATGTATCGCACGGTTTGGGGAGAAGAATATTATTATAACGATAATGTAATCAATGTCCATATTAGACGTTTAAGAGAAAAAATTGAAGACGATCCATCCAATCCTAAAATCATCATGACGATGTGGGGATTTGGCTATAAACTTGGAGACTATGCAAAACAGGGGCTATAAGCTCCTTTTTTGTTAATGAATTCTTAATGATTGCTTAAGGGTAATGTGATTTCTTTTTGGTAAACTGTTGACATTGGAGGGGATATGCGATGTCATTAACAGTTCCTTGGTTATCCTATATGGTCTATGATTACTCACTAGATCGTCTTTTGATTTATTTTTC
>DIKN01000067.1 GCA_002424575.1 Acholeplasmataceae bacterium UBA5617
GATAAAGATCATTCGCGTTTCTTGCTGCGTGAAGGATCAACCTCGATTGGAAATGTGGCTATTTTCACATTATTAACCAAAACCAATGCCAATACTGAAGAATTTACAAAATTATGTTATAATAAATTAGCATTTCCACTCGTCTTAAGACATCGTCAAGAGGGTGATCAGTTAGCGTTTAGCTATGGTCACAAGAAGCTTAAAAAGCTCTTTATTGATGAAAAAGTTCCTATGGAAACACGAGAGCAGCTCTGGGTGCTAACCGATGGTGAAGGGACCATTCTCTGGGTTCAAAATCATTACTTAAACCAAACACTTGGTCAAGAACAAACGTTGTATTTTCACTTAAAAGAGGTAAAAAAACATGCATCAAGATATTGAAAAAATTCTAGTGACTGCTGATGAAATTGAAGAAATATGTCAAACCATGGGCAAAAAGATCACCGAAGATTATCGCGATAAAAATGTCATTTTAGTTGGTCTTTTAAAAGGTTGCGTTCCTTTTTTGGCAGACTTATCACGACATATTGATCTTAAATGTGATCTCGCATATATGTCGGTCTCAAGTTATCACGGTGGTATTGCATCATCGGGTGATGTTAAAATTAAAATGGATTTAGATATATCGATCAAAGGCCGTGACGTGCTCATCGTTGAAGATATCGTTGATACTGCAAACACGATTGTTACCATCATGGAATTATTTAAACATCGTGGTGCAACTTCTGTCAAGATTGCAACACTGCTTGACAAACCTGCAGGACGGATTAAACCCTATCAACCCGATTATGTGGGACGTGTCATCCCCAAAGCATTCGTGGTTGGTTATGGACTTGATTATGATGAACTCTATCGAAATCTTCCTTATGTAGGTATCCTAAAACCTGAAGTTTATAACAACAAATAAGGGGTGTATCTATGAATCAAAACCCAAATACTAAGAAAAAAATGGATTACCGAAAAAAACCGGATTATTTGATCATGCTCTTCACGCTGGTCATTGTGATCGGTGTTTTCCTGTTTTTAAGAGATGCTTTGCAAGGTGAAGTGGCTTCGCTTAACGTAACACAACTCACTGAGGCTGCTGATTTAGGCCATATTGAATCCTTAAAATATACACCTGTTGGTGGTGACAATATCACCCTTGTTCAAATTGAGGGAACGTTCTACAAGAATAGTGCATCAGCTTCCTTTTATGGAACCGTATCGTTTGAAAGCATCATGCCCCTTGAAAATGCACAAACCATCATGCTCACTGTGGAATCTAAGGGCGGTACAACGTCGATTGGTATACGATCAGGTATAACGATTTGGACCGTTTTACTCAATCTGGTCCCCATGATTTTAGTCCTTGTCATTCTTTTCATTATCTTCAGAAATGCTAATAATCAAAACTCCAAAGCTTTCGATTTCGCAAAAAATCGTGCGCGTTTAAATCGTGAAAAATCTGTAACATTTAAAGACGTCGCTGGTGTTGATGAAGAAAAACAAGAATTAGAAGAACTCATCGATTTCCTTAAAAATCCAAAGAAATACGTGGACATGGGTGCCCGTATTCCTAAAGGTGTTCTTCTCGTCGGTTCTCCAGGTACAGGTAAGACGCTTCTTGCCCGTGCTGTTGCTGGTGAAGCCAATGTTCCTTTCTTCTCTATTTCTGGTTCTGACTTCGTTGAAATGTTTGTGGGTGTCGGTGCATCCCGCGTCAGAGACCTATTCAAGGTTGCTAAAGAAAATTCTCCATGTATCATCTTTATCGATGAAATCGATGCTGTAGGTCGTCAACGCGGTGCCGGTTTAGGTGGCGGTCACGATGAACGTGAACAAACACTTAACCAATTGCTTGTTGAAATGGATGGATTTACCACCAACATGGGTATCATCATTATTGCAGCAACCAACCGTCCAGATGTTCTTGATCCTGCACTGCTTCGTCCAGGACGCTTTGACCGACAAATCACGATCAGTCTACCCGATGTTCGTGGACGTGAAGCCATCCTTAAAGTTCATGCTCGAAATAAGAAATTGGACCCTAAAGTCAAATTGAGTGAATTTGCAGGAAGAATTCCCGGTTTCTCGGGCGCTGATATTGAAAACTTACTCAACGAAGCAGCATTGCTTGCTGCACGTGATAATCGCACACTCATATCACAACTTGATATGGATGAAGCAATCGATAGAGTCATGATGGGGCCCGCTAAAAAATCACGAAAATATTCACCAGATGAAAAGAAAACCGTTGCTTATCACGAAGCAGGACACGCTGTCATCGGTATTAAACTTCCTGATGCTAATGTCGTTCAAAAAGTCACCATCATCCCACGTGGACGTGCGGGTGGCTATAACTTAATGACACCTCTTGAAGAAAAATTCTTAGCCACTAAATCTTCACTTCTTGCACAAATTACGTCATACTTGGGCGGTCGTGTTGCTGAAGAAATCGTGTTTGACACGGTAACAACCGGTGCTTATAATGACTTCCAGATGGCAACCGCTATTGCACGTGCGATGGTCACTGAGTATGGTATGTCTGATTTAGGACCCGTTCAATACGAAAGTGCTGGAGGTAATGTCTTCTTAGGTCGTGACTACTTTAAAGAAAAGAACTTCTCTGACCAAGTCGCTCATGAAATCGATAAGGAAGTACGTCACATCATCACCACCTGCTTTGATAAGGCTAAAACGATTATCACTGTGCATCGCAGTCTAGTCGATCTCATCGCACACTATTTGGTTGAAGTGGAAACATTGACCAAAGCAGATATCGATGAAATCGTTCAGACTGGAAAACTTTCTTGGTATCAAGAAAAGAC
>DIKN01000104.1:0-667 GCA_002424575.1 Acholeplasmataceae bacterium UBA5617
GAAGAAGCATTGACTATTTTGCATGAATTCTACGAATTAATTAAAGGGTATCCCTTTGATCAACATATTTTAACGGGTGATGCACTTGCTTATCAAGGTGTTTCACAGTTTCCAGCGCGTGTCAAATGTGCGACCCTCGCGTGGAAAGCAGCAGAAAAAGCCATACAAACCTTAAAGGAGGAACCATCTCATGGATGATAATAAAAAGAAAATAGATGACATCGTTGGTGAGTACCAATACGGATGGCATACAGAATCCAAATCGGTCTTTTCAACAGGTAAAGGGCTTAATGAAGAGATCATTCGTATTATAAGCAAACAAAAAGGTGAACCTGAATGGATGCTTGATTTTCGTTTAAAGAGCTATAAAAAATTCATTGAACTTAAAAATCCAACTTGGGGACCCGATCTATCCTTTATCAACTTTGATGATTTTACCTATTTTTTAAGAGCCAGTGAAAAGGCCGAAACCAGTTGGGATGAAGTCCCTTCTGAAATCAAAGATACGTTTGAAAAATTAGGTATTCCAGAAGCAGAACGCAACTTCCTTGCAGGCGTTTCAACACAATTTGAAAGTGAAGTTGTTTATCATAACACACAAAAAGAACTTGAAGATTTAGGTGTGATCTATGTGGATACAGATACAGCACTACGCAATCATCCTGAT
>DIKN01000104.1:764-8090 GCA_002424575.1 Acholeplasmataceae bacterium UBA5617
TTACAATCCTATTTTAGAATCAACTCTGATCAGATGGGTCAATTTGAACGCACGCTCATCATCGTTGATGAAGGAGCATATGTCAACTATGTTGAAGGATGCACAGCGCCCGTTTATTCCAAAGACTCTCTTCATGCAGCCATCGTTGAAATCGTGGTCATGAAAGATGCAACATGTCGTTATACGACGATTCAAAACTGGTCGACAAACGTCATTAATCTCGTCACGAAACGTGCTTTTGTCTATGAAAATGGGCATATGGAATGGATCGACGGCAACATCGGTTCAAATGTGAACATGAAATACCCCTCATGCATCCTCTTGGGTGAACGCGCTAAAGGCACAACCATCTCCATTGCGTTTGCAGGGAAGGGTCAAATTCAAGATGCCGGAGCAAAGATGATTCATGTTGCACCTAATACGACATCAACCATCATTTCAAAATCCATTTCTCGTGGTGGTGGCTCAGTCAATTATCGCGGTAAGGTTGATTTTGGCAAAAACGCAAAAGGAGCAAAAGCTCACGTTGAATGTGACACCATCATTTTAGATGACTACTCTTTCTCGGATACGATTCCAACAAATATTGTTCGTAACTCCGATGTTTTCTTGGAACACGAAGCTACAGTATCGAAGATATCTGAAGAGCAACTCTTCTATCTGATGAGCCGTGGTTTAACAGAAGCGGAAGCGACGGAAATGATTGTTATGGGCTTTATTGAGCCCTTTGCGAAGGAGCTCCCCATGGAATACGCGATTGAACTCAACCAACTTATCAAACTTGAAATGGAAGGTTCTATCGGATAAGTTAGGCTATAAATCATCCAAAGATATTTGCAAAACTTGGCAAATATCTTTTTTATTTATATAAAATAGAGTAGAATATCTCTATGGTGATAACATGAAAAAAAGTTTCATGATCCTCATCATCTTGCTATCACTCGTCTTATCGTCATGCACATGGGCGATGAGTTATGAGGAAATATTTGCAACTTATGATGAGCATTTACAAGAAAATCAGGAGATCTATCTTGAACGCATTCAATTCTTAAATCGCATATCAAACGAATTGATTAAAGGCGTTGTTAAAGTGAAAAAATCTTCCTCAAATTTAACGTCCGTTGCCTTAGGTTCTGGACTTGTTTTTGATGAAGATGCACTCTACTATTACATTTTGACCAATAACCATGTCGTTTATGATCCGGATATTGAAGGTTCATCCTACACGGTTTATGACTTTCAAAACAACATCTACAATGCGACGTATATGGTAGGTGATAACGATTTTGATTTGGCTATTTTGCGTGTACGGAAAAAATCATACATTAAGTTGAACATCTTTGTTCTTGCTAACCAAATCATGGAAGTTAATTCTCATATTACCACAATGGGATACCCCGAAAGTCAACTGAATGCAATCAATACGGGGATGCTTTTAGATTATGGTCCAGTCACGATTGATGTGCCATCAACCGTCATTAACATCGACTTTCACGTCATGATCGCTGATTTACCGGTCAAATCAGGTTCTTCTGGTAGTGCAGCGATCAATAATAATTATGAACTTGTGGGCATCATTTTTGCAGGCAACTTCACCGGTGGAAGCAACATCGCCGATTATGCATTTCTCATTCCCATCGATAAAGTAAAAGAATTCTTGACACTTCATCATATGAAATTTGCCGAGGTGAGACCATGAAACGTTACCTCTCCATACTCATTATCCTTATCACATCATTTTTCTTAGCAGCTTGTAACAATCAACCCAGCCCAAGAGCACTTTTGATTCGCCAATATGATGAATATATAGATAACGATATTCTAGAAAATGAAGCTTTTGATTACTTCATCAATCAAGTGTCAAACTTTATCATTCCTGGAACCGTGGTTGTCAAAGCTGTCGCTAGAGATGCGATGAATCAAGTCCGTGATGTCAGAGAAGGCACAGGTTTTGTTTATGCCATTTTTGAGAACTCATTACGTGTCGTCACGTCACTCGAAACGGTTAAAATCACAGATGAAACTTGGACACTGACGGTTGAAATTATGGATTTTGCCAATCGGTCGTATAGTGCACTGGTTTTAAATCGTTCTGAAGAGTACAATCTTGCAAAAATCAAATTTGATACCAATGTCGCCATTTCTAAAATACGACGTATTGATGTTTCCGCATTTGTTCCGATGGATTACGAACCACTCATGATGATTTCCAATTACCAACTATCAAGAAATTCCATGCTTATGGGTCTTTTGATCGAAAAAGATGCAGAAACTGGTCTTTATAAAACCGATATACCTGCGGATGAATATGCACTCGGTGGTGCTGTCATCAATACAAGACGTCAAGTCATTGGCATGGTTGTTGATGTTGAAGAAGGTTTTGCCCTTCTTTTAGGTGTTACGCAACTACGAACTTATCTCAATCTATAAAAAGTGAAAGTGGGGATAACGTGTATCGCTATCTCATGATAGAATCTAAAAAAAATAAAAAATTAGAGGATGACATCATCCATCTTTTTAACGATCTTATCCCAGGGTTAACGTATGAAAGGGAAAACAATCAAGCAATCCTCTTTTATGCATGTGAAATTGATGTTTCGTTACACGATGTTATCTTGAATATGATGAGCGATACATTAACGGATTTAAGACTTTATGAATCGCATGTTTTTGCATCAGATGAAGAAAGAAAAGAACACATCAACGATCTTAAAAAGCTCCTTGAAAATATTCCATTTGCAAAACACTATTATCTTGATGATCGTACCGTCATCAAGCACTATCTATCGAAGCTCGATGAAGAATTAAAACGGTTTTTCCTTAGAAAATTCTATCAAGACCCCTTGATGATGGAAACACTACACGTTTATTTGGAATCTAATTTAAACATGGTAATCGCATCAAAAAAACTCTACGTTCACCGAAACACCTTGATTCAACGCATCGACAAATTTTACCACATGACAGGTCTAGACCCACGCATATTCTCAGATGCACTTCTCATCTATCATCTCATCTTCTAAAAGTGTGCAATGTGCACATTTTTTTTATCATGTAACCTTGCTATAATAGGACTATAATCACAAGAAAAGGGAGAAATATATGGCAACTTTAAAACTGAAAGACATCAACAAAGTGTATCCAAATGGTGTTCAAGCCGTCTTTGATTTCAATCTCGATATCAAAGATAAAGAATTTATTGTATTCGTTGGACCATCTGGTTGTGGGAAATCAACGACCCTTCGTATGATCGCTGGTCTCGAAGAAATCACCTCGGGTGAACTTTATATTGATGATGAACTCGTCAACGACAAAGCTCCAAAAGATCGTAACATCGCGATGGTGTTCCAATCGTATGCGCTTTATCCTCATATGACTGTTTATGATAACATGGCATTCGGCTTGAAATTGCGCAAGATGCCCAAAGATGTCATCAATGATAAAGTCAATGAAGCCGCTGAAATCTTAGGTTTAACACCTTATTTAAAGCGTAAACCAAAGGCTCTTTCAGGGGGTCAAAGACAACGTGTTGCATTAGGACGTGCGATCGTTCGTAACGCTAAAGTGTTCTTAATGGACGAACCTCTCTCCAACCTTGATGCGAAACTTCGCGTTCAAATGAGAGGTGAATTGATTAAACTGCATAACAAGATTGAAACCACAACCATTTACGTAACCCATGACCAAATCGAAGCGATGACCATGGCAAGCCGTATTGTCGTCATGAAAGATGGTTACATCATGCAAGTCGGCGCACCTAAAGATATTTATGATAACCCCAATAATCTATTCGTAGCTGGCTTCATTGGTACACCTCCAATGAACTTCATCCGTGGTACCGTTGGTAAAGATCAATGGTTTATTTCCGGTGATCACAAGATTAAAGTACCCAATGACAAGTTTGAAATTGTACGTTCCAACGGTATGGTTGGTAAAGAAGTAGTCCTCGGAATTCGTCCGGAAGATATTCATGACGAACAAGTTGTTCATGATACTTACCCCGATTCAATTTTGGATATCGTCGTTGACGTCGCTGAACTTTTAGGTTCTGAAACAAACCTATACACCACGGTTAATGGTCACAACGTATGCGCAAGCATCAATGCTCGTGCAGGTGTTCGCATCGGCGATAAGATGAAGTTAGCGCTTGACATGCATAAATGTCATTTCTTCAACCCAGAAAACGATCAACGTCTTGTTTTAATCGAAGAAGACGTACGTCCTGCGAAGAAACAACCTAAAAAAGAAGACGTACAAGCTTAAGACATATTAAAGGCCTTCGGGCCTTTTTTATTTGGAGAAAATGATGATTGAATACATGACGAATCACCCCGAAGGCACACTTATTTATCAAACTGATGGCATGCAACGAATCAAAACATGTCTGCTTAGGACAGTTAATCAATTATGCTTAGAGCATTTATTGACCTATGAGGGCTATCGAGAAGCGATACACTACATGTTTGGTGTATCACACCGCATACCCATCTATCTATGTGAAGACATGCAGCTCTTACCCACTGGTCGTTATCGCAGTTATGAGACCATCTATATCAATGTTGCTGCTATAAAAACATATCAGGCTACTAAGAACGGTATGACCATCACGTTTATAAGTGGACGGTTGTGCGATATAAAGATATCTTTATATACTTTTGAAAAGCAGTTACATCTTTTAGAAAAGATTAGAGACACTAAAGTAAAACACTTTCATTGACATCCTTATAGTAAATGTTTAGAAATAGTGTTATAATGAAAACGGCTAAAAACACAATCAATCACAAAAAAATAGGAGGGTATTATGGCAAAAAAAACCGTTAGAGACATCGAAATCCAAGGCAAAAAAGTCTTGGTGCGTGTCGATTTTAATGTGCCCATGAAAAATGGTGAAATCACAGATGAAAACCGTATTGTTGAAGCACTACCTACGATTAAATATATCATTGAACATCACGGTCGTGCGATTGTCTTTTCACATCTTGGACGTGTTAAAGATGAATCAGACAAAGCTAAAAACAGCTTAGCGCCTGTTGCTAAACGTCTTTCTGAACATTTGAATCAACCTGTTAAATTCGTCCCTGTCACACGTGGTATCGAACTCGAAGTAGCCATTGCAGGATTAAAAAATGGCGAAGTGCTCATGTTTGAAAACACCCGTTTTGAAGACATCGATGGCAACAAGGAATCCAAAAACAACCCCGAATTAGGCCGTTATTGGGCATCGTTAGGTGATGTATTTGTCAATGATGCATTCGGTACAGCACACCGTGCAGCAGCATCGAATGTCGGGATTGCAGAAAACATTAAAACAACCGTAGCAGGTTTCCTGCTCGAAAAGGAAATCAATTTTATTGGTGGAACATTAGAAAATCCCCAAAGACCTTTTGTCGCCATTTTGGGTGGTGCTAAAGTTTCTGATAAGATCGAAGTGATTCAAAACTTATTAAAGATTGCTGATAAAGTCATCATCGGTGGCGGCATGGCATTCACATTCTTCAAAGCGATGGGCTTAGAAGTAGGCAAGAGCCTGCTCGAAGTCGATAAAGTGGATTTAGCGAAAGAATTACTCCAACAAGCGAACGGCAAGATTGAACTTGGTGATGATGTTTACACCGGAAAAGCATTTGATGCTGAAACTGAAAGAAACATAAGAAAAATTACAGCGATTCCTGCTGATGAAATGGGTTTAGATATTGGTCCAAACACCATCCATATTTTTAAATCTTATATCAAGGATGCAAAAACCGTGGTATGGAATGGACCTCTTGGTGTGTTCGAGTTTCCCAAATTTGCTGAAGGAACAAAGAGTATAGCTCAAGCGATTGCATCGATTAAGAATCAAGCAACAACCATTATCGGTGGTGGTGATTCTGCAGCTGCGGTGATTCAATTTGGTTTACAAGATGGTTTTACACACATCTCAACCGGTGGTGGTGCTTCCCTCGAATATCTTGAAGGTAAAGTGCTTCCAGGTATTGCATGTGTGAATGACAAATAATGGATATCGGCAAGAAAATTCGTTCTTTACGTTTGGGCAACAACTTGACTCAAGAAGAACTTGCCAAACGTTTAGAGTTGACCAAAGGCTATATCTCTCAAATCGAGAATAATCTCACCTCTCCTTCCATGCAAACGCTTTTTGCAATCCTTGAAGTGCTTGGCACGGATGTTCACGCCTTTTTCAGCAAAGAAGAAGAGCAAATATACGTGTATAAAAAAGAAGACTTCAATGTTAAAGTCAACGAAGATTTAAAGCATATGATCAGTTGGATTGTACCAAATGCGTTAAAATATGAAATGGAACCCATCATCATCGACATCGAACCAGGTGGACAATCTATCATGGATGATCCACATCCAGGTGAAGAATTTGGGTATGTACTTGAAGGCCAAGTCACATTGGTCGTGAATAAAAAAAGATATACAATCAGAAAAGGCGAAACGTTTTACTATTTGGCAAATAAAGAGCACTACTTGATGAACACCAGTCAACTACATGCTAAAGTTTTGTGGATCAGCACGCCACCAATGTTCTAATGGAGGAATAACTATGGAAAAAGAAATTATGATTAGAAGTACACAAGGACTGCACGCTGCTTTAGCAGCTAAGGTTGTTCAAACTGCATCCAAATATGCGGTCGAAATTGAATTGCATTACCACAACAAGATTGTTGACCTTAAATCCATCTTAGCACTGATGTCACTTGCAGTTCCACATGGCGAAAATGTGCGCATTGTTGCACGTGGTGCTCGCGCTGAAGAAGCCATCAAGGACGTCTCATCCATCTTAGGATAACACTATGAAAAGAAAGCCACTTATTGCAGGGAACTGGAAAATGTATAAGACTAAAGATGATGCACTAGCTTTCATCTATGCGGTCAATCTTGAAGTTCCTGATAAAGATATTGTCGAGTCAGTCATTTGTGCACCAGCTATCTTCTTAAGAGACCTTGTTAAACGTGAAGGGGAAAACTTGCGCATCGGTGCACAAAACATGCATTATGCTGAAGAAGGTGCTTTTACCGGTGAAATATCAGCGGCTATGCTAAAGTCTTATGGTGTCGATTATGCGGTCATTGGGCACAGCGAACGTCGCGCTTATTTCAACGAAACCGATGATTCAGTTAACTTAAAGGTTATTACTGCTGTGAAAGAGGGGATTACACCGATCGTATGTGTAGGTGAATCACTTGAGATGCGTGAAACAGGGACAACCAATGCTTTCGTTAAAAAACAAGTTGAAAAAGCTTTTCAAAATGTTTCTGGAGAAGATATTTTAAAAACAGTTATCGCGTATGAGCCCATCTGGGCAATCGGTACTGGAC
>DIKN01000031.1:0-7771 GCA_002424575.1 Acholeplasmataceae bacterium UBA5617
CACATCTTTCTTCATTTGCAATCGATAAGCATGAGTGCCAATTCTTTATGGGAAAGAAAGGGACAATTGTCCCTAGGCTTACTTTCTTACAGCAGAATCTAAGATTAATTGATAGGCTTTATTGAGGACAACATCATTTTCGAGTGCGGTTTCTGGGATGTATTTCTTGATGTCTTCAACGGGCATATTATAGCGCTTGGAGAGTTCGTCATATTTGGTCACGAGTTCTTCAGAAGTTGCTTTCAAGCCTTCTTTTTTAGCAACCGCTTCAACTACGAGGGTTGTCTTGACGCGTTTGTAGGATTCTTCTTGAAGTTGTTTTTCAAATTGGTCTTTGTTCACACCGGATAAGGATAAGAACATATCGAGTTCAAGACCGTATTGTTTCGCTTGATTGACGACGTTTTCTTTTGCGTGAGCGATCTCTTCATCGACCATCTCTTGTGGAATATCCATCGAAGCTTGTGCTAAGACAGCGTTAATCACCTGTTCAGTGATCGTGTTTTCAGCTTCCGTTTTCTTTTGATCTTCTAAAGTCTTACGGGTGTTCGCTTGAAGTTCAGCAACAGTTGTCACACCTTCTTTATTTAAGGTCTTCACGAATTCATCATTGAGTTCAGCTTCGATCTTGGACTTGACTTCATGAAGTTTGACGTTAAAGACGACCGCTTTTCCAGCTAAATTTTCTGATTGATACTTTTCGGGGAATGTCACATGTAATTGACGTTCATCACCGGGAATCATGCCAATCATTTGTTCTTCAAAGCCGGGAATGAATTGGTTTGATCCAATTTCAAGTGAATAGTTTTCAGCTTTTCCACCTTCAAAAGGAACACCTTCCAATAGACCTTCAAAATCAAAGATAGCTGTATCACCAAAATTGAGTGAACCTTCTTTAGGTTGGAGTTCGGAATTTTGCGTGAGCAAACTTCTGATTTCTGCTTGAACTTCAGAATCTGAGACATCTGTTTTAATGGTTTTGACTTCAATGCCTTTATATTGACCTAAAGTCACTTCTGGCTTGACAGGAGCAACCAAGGCGACCTGGAAGACTTCACCGCGCTTAATCGCATTAAAATCGACTTCAACTTTGGGTTGACCGACGATTTCATAATCGGGATGTTCTTGTGCTTCGTGCATCTTGTGGTGCAAAACATGGTTTAAAGCATCTTCATAAAGTGATTCAACACCAAATTTAGATTCATAAATGTTTCTGGGGACGTGTCCTTTGCGGAAACCTTTGACTTCAACATCTTTTTGAACATGCTCAAACGCATGGTCAAGTCCGTGTTCAAATTCATGGGGTGTGACATCGAATGTATACTTCACACGGTTAGTACTTAATTTTTCTACGATCATGTGTATTTCTCCTAATTCTTTATCGTTTATAGTTCTGTTATAGACCTTTTCTATTATAACATACTTTTAAATCACACAAAGGAAATTCACTAAACATTGATGTTTTTGTGAAATTGCGTTAAAATGGATTTAAACGAAAGAAGGTTAGAACCAGATGATCACGATTAAAGAAGTCAAAACCTCATTAGATAGTATTCGGTTCACAGAATTTCCGAACAAGATGTATCGGAAAAACCCCTATTATGTCCCTGCATTATCGATGGATGAACATAATGTGTTTAACCCCAAGAAAAACCCTGTTTTTGAATATTGCGAAGCGATCAGATATTTAGCGTATCGCGATGGCAAGATCGTTGGACGTATTGCAGGGATTATCAACCATAAATGGAATGAAGCTTATCAAATCAAAAAAGGACGCTTCACACGTCTTGATATGATTGACGATATCGAAGTGACCAAAGCGCTCATTCAAAAAGTGACCGACTGGGCGCTTGAAAAAGGGATGGATACCTTGATCGGACCTATCGGCTTTACCGATTTAGACCGTCAAGGAATGCTCGTTGAAGGTTTTGATCAACTCAACATGTTTATCACCATCTATAATGCACCTTATTACATGAAGCATATGGAAGAATTAGGATTTGTTAAAGATGTTGACTGGACTGAAAAGCAGATCAAATGGCCAACTGAAGTCTCTGAAAAGATTAAACGTGGCGCTGAAATTGCACGTAAACGTTATGGTTATGAACTTGTTAAGTGTAAAACAAAAAAAGAAGTCTTCAACTATGTTTATGAAGCGTTTGATATGTATAATGTCGCATTCAATGAACTTTATGGTTTCTTTCCTATCACAAGAAAGGTCATGGATTATTATATCAAGCAGATGATCATGATCGTTTCATTAGAATATTTGTGGTTTGTCTTGGACAAAGAAAAGAAAATCGTTGGCTTCACCATCATCATGCCAAGTTTGGCACTGCCCAATAAGAAATCGAACGGTAAACTCTTCCCCTTCGGCGTCTTTAGACTTTTAAAAGCACTTAAAAAGCATGATGTGATCGATCTTTACTTCATCGCGATTGACCCCAACCATCAAGGACGTGGCATTATTGCACTCATGTTTGAAGATGGCATCAAGATGGGCATCAGTCATGGTGTTCGATTTGCAGAAACTGGTCCTGAGTTGGAACTGAATGCGAACATTCAAAACCAGTGGAAAGACTTTGATTACGTGCAGCATAAGCGTAGACGTTGCTATACAAAAACGATTCGATAGAAAACAAATGGACACGAATTAACGTGTCCGTTTTTTTTTGGCGAGTAACATGATCGTTGAACATGTTTTGATTCAACACAACAATTTGTCTTCATGCTGATTATGATGATGTTCATTCGATAGATCTTTTTGACCTTCTTTATCATAGAAAAATGAGTTATTTAAACAAGTTCACTGTCTTCATCATTTCTTCACTTTTTTTTGATACCTTTAAGATGAGGTGAATATGATGCAAAAGAAAACGATTATTTGGATTCTTATCATAAGCATAATACTGGTTTTGGGATCGATACTCTTATGGGTTTTATTTGACTATCGTGGTAATCAGTATCCGTATTATGTAGGACATATGGTAGGTGGATGGATGATGCCTATGGGTATGATTGGCATGGGTTTCGTATGGTTTGTGGTATTGATGGTCCTCATTCAAATTTTTCAATCTAAAGAAAAGGAACATCAACACGCGATGGATGTTTTGAAAAACCGACTCGCGAAAGGTGAAATTTCAATTGAGGAATATGAACAGTTGAAAAAAGCGATCAGGGGTGAACAGTGATGAAACTCAAAGTCTTTGTTCTATCACTTCTGGTGATCAGTGTCTTACTGTTTATATCGACTTTAGGGATACTCTATGCTAAGCAAAACAATCCAAACAGCAGTTGGTTCGGTATCAATCAGGTTCCTGAAAAACGCGATGAAAAGATGCGAAATGCATATGTGCTTTTTCTTCATACAGATACCTTTGAAAAAAATGAAATAACCGCAGAGCTTGCTCAAATCATCAAAACCATGAAATGGGATACATTATCAGTTAGTGATCTATCCTTAGCTTTTGATGACTGGTGGATGACACGTCTTGAACTGGTCGATTCTTCATACCAAAGACCCTATGTTATGATGCGAAATCGATCGAGCCATTGCTTGAACACATCATATCAAACATCCACATTCATATGGTATTACATCCACTCAACCACCGAAGACCAACACGACATGGACTTACAGTGGATCCATTTTATACACACGATTGATACGGATAGTTTAGAGATTGCAGACATTGAGGTTTTAATTAATGATTTTTGGAGCTCTTGGGTACTTATTGCATAGTTTCATTATCAAATTCGGGGGATTTATCCCTCGTTTTATTTATAATGAAGTTGAGGAGGTGATGCGATGAGAGTACTCATTGTTGAAGATTATCAAAAAATCAACGATTTGCTTGCACACTATTTAAAGCAAGATGGGCATCATGTTGTTCAAACCATGAAAGCATTCGATGCATTGCACATCTTAAAACACCAATCTATCGATGTTATACTCTTGGATCTGATGTTACCAGACATGCAAGGTGAAAATCTGATTAAAATAATCAGAGACTTCACATCGGTATACATCATGGTTATCTCAGCAAAAATTGATGTCGAAGGACGTATCAACACCATTGCTTTAGGTGCAGATGACTACTTGACTAAACCTTTTTCTGTTGAAGAAGTTATGGCACGACTTAAAAATGTTGAAAAACGGTTGACAACATCGGATCAAACCATCTACTCGTTTAATCAAGGACAATTAAAAATCATCTTAGAATCTCGGACCGTGATGGTAGAAGGTCACACCATCAGTTTGACCAAAGATGAATATGATTTGTTCATCTATTTAATTAAACATCCTTCACGTGTATTTTCACGTGATGAACTCATTACATTGGTGCTTTCTCATAGTCAAGCTTATGATCGGGTCATCGATACACACATCAAAGCCATCAGACATAAAATCGATGTCGATCCCTCTCATTCATCATATATCAAAACACATTATGGGATAGGATATCAGTTTGTGGGTCAAAAAGATGCGTAAAATATCCCATACACGTCCATCGCAAATCATGAAACGATGGGTCATCTTGATGATGACTGTTTTAGTTTTAATGAACGTCGTTTTGATCATTTTAGCTAATTTTTTATACAATCGAGATATCAATCGTGAATACACCTCGATGGTTGAATTGATCTCTCATTTAGCTTATTATGAAGATCACACGATGATACAAGCATATTTGGAACATTACGAACATACCCAACATGTTGTTGTCGCTTTTAAAGATGATGAAAATCACATGATTTATCCATCCATCATTGAAGATACATCATTAAGATTTGAACCTGTAATGTATCAAAATCAAGTGGTCGGATACGTGTACATTGATTTTCAAAATTCATTTCTTAATTGGGATTATCTGGTTTTTATTTTCATCTTCAACGGTGTCATGATCCTCATCTATTCATTCATTTTATTCTATGTTCATCAAAGTATGCAACGTCTGATGGATACATGGAAGGATGAACTCAGTCATCTTGGAGATTCATCTTACTCGTTTGAAATGGATCTTATTCAAGAAGCACATGATGATCTTGTTAAAACCATGGCACAAATAAAGCATACGCAAGACGTATATAATATGCATATTAAACGGTTGGCGCATGATATTAAGACACCGCTGACTACGAGCATGATCTATCTTGAGGGTTTATTAAATAAACGATGGAGTTATGATGATAAGATCGCACAAGAGATGATGAATGAACTTCGTGCTATCGATCAGATCGTTCCACAATTTATAACATCAGATGTCCAGCAGATCGCTTGTGTGCAAGATCTTTCCATCACCATTAGATCAATGATTCCCCGCTATCGAGAAATTCTAATGACCAAGGCGATTACCATTTCGACAAAACTAGAATCTCTCGAAGTCAAGATATCACATCAAAATCTGCAAACAATTTTAGATCATCTCATCTTTAATGCTTTCTATTATTCAAAACCTAATCAAACCATTTGGATTGAATCCATCGCTCAAACAAGAACATTGATCGTGAAGGATCAAGGGATTGGTATGGATCAAGAGACAATTAACCAACTTACACAAAAGACTTGTCGAGGACCACAAGCAAACCAATATTATGCTAAAGGTACTGGGATGGGTTATATGATTATGGGCAAATTGATGACTGAAATTCATGCAAACATGCAGATTGAAAGTCAGATTGAACTTGGCACAACCATCATCATTACATTTCCACAAGTATAAAAAAATGCGGAGCGCATTTTTTTATTTTCTTATGTCCAAGACACGATCAGTTCCATTGTGCCCTTGAGATGGATATCATAGACTTCACCGGTTGTGATCAGATGATCGCCTTTTTTGAGGGGTTCATCATTTAAGGTTCCTGATCCATCAATCACGGAGATGAGTTTGAAATGATTTGATTTGAGTGATAACGCGTTTTTAACTGACCATCTTTCAACGGTGAAAAATGTGTTCGATACATAACGTGTGATCATGGATTCTTTCACACGTAGAATTTTAGGTTGTGGCGTGATATCTTGATGAGGGACGTTGGTGACCTCAATCGATTGTTTGATGTGGAGATCACGTGGTTTTCCTTTGTCATCTTTTCGATCATAATCATAAACGCGATAGGTTGTGTCTGAAGACTGTTGCGTTTCTAAGATGAGTAAACCCTGACCTAAGGCATGAATAGTACCTGATGGTACATAGATGAAATCACCTGCTTTGACTTCCTTTTCAATCAGAAGGTCTTTCCATCGATGATTATCAATCATATTCTTGAGTTCTTCTTTGGATGATGCGTTATGACCATAAATAATCTTAGCACCGGGTTCAGCTTCTAGGACAACCCAGCATTCAGTTTTGCCTAAATCTTTTTCATACGTTAAAGCATAATCATCCGAAGGATGGACTTGGACGGAGAGATCATCATTGGCATCTAAAATTTTGGTCAAAAGTGGAAAACGTGGTGAAGGCAGATGATTAAAGAGTTCCCGATCTTTCTCGTAGAGATCTTGAAGCGTTCTGCCTTTAAAGCGACCATTTTTAATGATCGATGAACCGTTGGGATGCGCAGAGATTGCCCAGCATTCTCCGGTTTTCTCATAGGGAAGATCATAACCAAAGCGTGCATGCAGTTTTTGTCCACCCCAAATGCGTTCTTTAAAGACAGGTTCTAAAAATAAAATGTCCATGGTCTAGTCACCTCAAGTTTATTATACTTAAAAAAAACAAGAAACCCAAATCATCCTATATTTTCACATCATGAAAAACGACAAAGGGTCACTTTGTCGTTATATCGATCAATACATGCTCAATTTCATCTTTGA
Organism: Acholeplasmataceae bacterium UBA5617; assembly: GCA_002424575.1. Lineage (GTDB taxonomy): Bacteria > Bacillota_I > Bacilli_A > Acholeplasmatales > Acholeplasmataceae > Peloplasma. The sequence goes on from DIKN01000031.1 coordinate 6,815, forward strand.
TCAGTTGATAACCCTTTGGACTGACATGAAGACCTTCTAAAGTATATAAAGGATTAAAACGACCTGATTCATCCTTGAGTTTTTTGTTTATATCGAGGTATGTCACATCGTTTATGGTTTTCAAGAGGTCATTTAATGCATCAATCTGAGCATTGGTTCTTGGTTTAACACTCATCGCATCGAGCATTTCATTGACGGGATAAACACTTTGTAAAAGAATTTTTGTCAATGGAAGATGTTTTCTGATCTCTTGAATGATGTTTTGAATCTGTTGAAAGACATCTTCTGGTGTTGATTTGAGGATTGCAAAGTCATTGGTACCGATTAAAAGGATAACAACCCTTGGTTTTAATGCATAAACCGATACATCCATCCGTTTTAAGACACCTTCGGTGGTATCACCGCCAATGCCTCTGTTATAGACCAAACGACCTGCAAAAAGCTCATAAACATTGAAATCTTGAGTGATCGAATCGCCTAAAAAGACAATTCCACCTTTGGGGACATGTTCATTCAATTTTTCGAATGTTTGAACCTTGCTATCGTAACCAAATTTGGCGATCAGTTGAAAGAAGGCATGTGATCCAGCCTTTTTTCCTCTTTCATACATCGATAGACTTATGAGTGGGATAATGAGGACTAAAAGTCCCATGATGATGTATTCAATCATTAGCGGACATGCGCTTTAATGACGATGCATGCATCATCTAAGCATTTCAGTTTGACGCGTGAAAGTGTTGCGGGGATAATAAATGTTTCAGCATAATGTATGATGTGTGGATCAAACGCATCATCGATTGCTTCAATCTGCATTTTCTTACCTGAAACAAGATTAGCCATGTTGACGGAGCCACATGTTTCAATCTCAATTTCATCCGAGAAGGTAAAACGTCTTGTTTCTAAAAATTCCCGTTCATGCAATCCTGTTTTTTCTTCCACATCACTTATTTTTTGAAT
>DIKN01000031.1:7947-13010 GCA_002424575.1 Acholeplasmataceae bacterium UBA5617
TTTTTAGCGGGAAAGACGTTCACATATGTGTCTGCAGGAAATAAGAGATCTCCCGTTGAAGCTTTTCTTAAATCGGATTCAAACGCTTGTTGATCAATGTTTTCTTTAAATCCTAGATAGACACTGCCATCCTCTGCAGCATCCAAGATATAATATGACTCATCTTGGGTATAGGTCATACCGAATTTATCCTGAATATATTCGGTTAAAGGATGGACTTGAAGCGAAAGATTGCCACCATCCATGGTGTCAAGAAAGTCAAAACGTATCGGAAATTGTTTTCCAAAACGACCATGCACACGATCACCCATGAAAAGACGAGCTCTGAATTGGACAAGGTCTTGTGCAGGGAGTTCAAAAACCGTTTGACCACAACGTGCCATGATGGAGTTTTCTTCTGGTACCCCATCAAAACTCCATGCATAATTCTTTTCTTTGGGATTTAAATGCATGACTTCTTTCATCCATTGTCCACCCCAAACACCGGGATCAAAATAGGGAACCATACGAAATGGGCGATGAATCAATGAATCGATGATCGATTCATACACTTTTTTTGTCATCATTTTGGGATGATCAAGGAGGTTATAATCGATGATGTAATCAACCTTTGGATAGAGAACATCTTTGATTCGATCAGCGACGCGCCATTCGACAAAATAACCCCTTTTATACTTTCGTAAGATATCTTCTTTTGGGTTGTGTTTTCTAAAATTCGAAAAACCTTGACGATAGCGAAGTTGTATTTCCCAGCGCGTCAAGCTGACATGAATCTTGATGTCACCTTCAACGAGAGATGCACCAAAGCCATAAATCACAACCAATCCAGAATGTTCTTTGATCATTTTCTTCACTGATTCAATCCGATCTGATGGATAAAAATCATCAATGGTATGATGACTATAAACACCAAATACGCGATCTTGGGTCAGATTTTTTTCAATCATCTGATCGATCACTTCTTCGCTTTTTGCATAATCGTCAATCAACACCACCAATGCTGGATGGAGTGGATCAATGAGATCACGTCTTAGACGGATTAAATCAATGCCTGGATATGTCTCGAAGGTGATGACACCACTTTTAAGCAATTTCAGCTCATCAAGAATAGCTTTTTGAGCATCAAAAAGACCAGTTTGATCTTCCGTGACTGAAATCACGGGCTTTAGATCATAGTCAGATTTAAAGTTTAAGTATCTCATCATGTTCATTCCCTTCTTCATCAACCCCTAGAGCAAGCTTGTAGGGATGAAATACTTTTTGTAAATGATAACTTACCAAAACACCATATAAACCGACAGCAATCAGCAATAGACTGCTATGAATAAACATTAAAAGCAAAACCATCGCAAAACTACCCATCAATTTGATGTTGGTCCATAGATTCATGTTGGCCATAAGCATAACATTTTTAAACAAATGACTGATATTTTTTGTTTTAAATGTGGCGATGACCGGAAAAATATAGATGGTCATCATCATCCACTCATAGATTGCAACGACAGCAAACACTGCTAAAATCGTAGATTCAGTATTGAGGGCATAGTGATACATCATGTAAATCGGTATACCGAAGATCACCAAGATGATCCACACCAGTGTGCTTTCTTTCCAATTTTCTTTCATACTTTTGATGAAAAGAGGAAACACACTGGTGGGTTCATTGGTTTTTAAGATTTGGGACGCAACGGAAAACATGGCCGTGGTTGATGCCCCAAAGGTGATTAACAAGCCCAAAAAGCTCGCAAAAAGCCAGAGGATGTTGAGAAAAACAATATCCGTAAACTTCTTAAAGAGCTCTTTGATCACGCTTTATTTTTTAATCTTCTTGAATACGAAGAATCCGCCAACACCGACTGCTGCAACGCCGAGAATGACGATGATGAGAAGGGTGACATTGAAGAATGAACCGCTGACTTCAAAACTGTCTGATTCAACGAAAATCACTTTACCTGTACCAGCACCATCAGCTGCTGTTGGATTGTAGAAACGAAGTTCTTCAACTTTACCTTCATTGATGGTCACTGAGTAGTTTGCAAGAACAGAGATGTCATTTTTGGTCACGAAACCTGCTAAGTCTGCTTCATCATAAATGGAATTCCAAATACCATCAATGGCCCAGTCAAGGGATGCATCAACGATTGCTTTGGATTCTTTGAATGTTAATGTCTTTGTGAAACCACCTGATACCACTAATGTTGGAAGTTCAGATGCATCAAAGTCATCCCAACTTAAGGTTGGTGATAAATTAACGAGAGTTTGATACTTGGTTAAGAAATCATCGAAATCTTTGAATTCATAACTCATCGTGAAAATGCGGTGATAACCTTCAACTTTGGCGTCATGAACGGTGATGAAGTCTGGTGCATTTTCTTCTAACCATGTTTGAATGGCAATCACACCACCATCGATGTGCTTGTCATTGAGGACAGCACCTTTACCTTCTGTTCCAGCAGGATCATCAGGGTTGGTGATCGGTGTGGTGGATAGTGTATCATCCATAACATCCAAAATAATATAACGTGTACCGGAACCATCGATATTAAAGGTGGTTTCAACGGTGATTTCTCCTGGCCAGCATGCATTTAGAACAAATGCAAACGCGAGGAGGACAATCAATGCAAACAACTTTTTCATACTTTTTCTCCCTTTTCTATTTTTTCTATTTCTATTTATGCTTCTTCGCCTAAATACACCACATACTTATTCAGACGTAATGCAATCATCGTAAAAATCAGCACAATGACAAGTAAAATCCATGCCATGGCTGATGCCATGCCCATCGCTTGGTCAGCGATCATTTTGTCAAACATGTAATACGCGTAATAGTACGTCGATCTTGAGGGTCCACCACTCGTCATGATGTAGGCTATCGTGAAGACTTGGAATCCACCGATGATCCCCATGATGAAGTTGAAGAAAATCGAAGGTGTCATCAAGGGCAGTGTGATGTATATCGTCTTCTTGATCCAGTTTGCACCATCGATTTCTGCAGACTCATAGAGTGACGTTGGAATATCTTGCATCTGTGCAAGATAGATCACCATGGACCCACCTGCAGACCATAAACCCATGATGATTAATGTTATCTTTGATGTTTCGACAGCTTGATGCCACCTCAAGGGTTCCATGTTGAAGAGTTTGTAGATTGGAGCAAGGATTTCATTGACAATCCCAAAGTTCGGTTGGAACAACCATAACCATAGGAGTGTCATCGCAACGATCGATACCACATTCGGTAAATAGAACAAGGTGCGATAGATGCTCATCCCTTTGACCTTATTGTTTAAAAGTAAGGCCAAGCTGACACCTACAACAATCCCTAGCGGAATTGCAATCGCGACGTGATAAAACGTATTACCTAGACTCTTCCAAAAGAGTGCATCATTGGTAAACAAAATCTCATAGTTCGCAAATCCAATGAAGCGAGGGCTTGAGATCATGTCATAATTGGTAAAACTGATGTAAAAAGAGGCAATGATCGGAAACATACCTAAAACAATCAAGCCTAAAAGCCATGGGGATGCAAAGAGATACCCCATCAGATTTTCTTGTCTTTTCAGCTTTTGCATCGAGATTGTTTTAGCCATCATGCACCTCGTTAAGGATTAACTGCGTCATAATTTTGTTTCTTTTGAAGATAGTTTGCCCGCGCTGCAGCTAACGCTTCTGCAGCGGTTTTTGTTCCAGATAATGCTTCAGTATAATAGGGTTGCCAATCGTTTCCGTGCCAAGATGGTGCATAAGGAATGTAAACTTTATCCACCGCATAATCCACTTCAGCGAGTAGTTTTTCTAAAATAGGATTACCTTGAACGTATTCTTCCATCGCAGAGATATGACTCATAATCCATCCATTGACTTGGGCTAAACGTTTTTGAATATCTTTTGACAGTAAGTATTTATAAAACAGGAATGCTCCATCGCGTTGGTCATCTTCACCTTTACCATTGTTATACATTTCGATGGAGAATCCACTACCCCAGTTGACGCGACGGCCACCGACAGGAATCGGAATGGGTGCTACCCCGTAGTTAAAGGTTGCACCAGCATCTTTAATGACTTGATAAAGTCCATCGACTTCAACGATCATTGCAACGCGCTGTGAAGCAAAGGGGTTGATACCTAACAATTGATTGCCTTCTCCGAAAGTCGTCAGTTGTGTGCGTGTATATTCACTGTTGAAATTCATGATCCATTCTAAGACATCGATATGGGCTTGAGTATTTAAGGTAGGCATCTTGTTTTCATCAAAGAAGTCAAGATTATTTTGCCATAACCAACCGTGATAAGTTGCATTACCATAGGTGGGATCAAATCCGATGCGTGTGAGCTGTCCACCTTCGAGCTTGTCAAACATCTTGGCAACGGTCTTGAGTTGATCCCACGTTTGTGGGACATCAGCTTCGGTTAATCCCTTTTCTGCAAACATGTCTAAGTTGTAATAGAGTACACGTGTGGTTGCAGAAAACGGCATGGCATATAAATCACCTTGATACGTCGCAAAATCCAATTGACTTTGTCTAAACTCATTGACTTCTAGCGGAGCATCGGTGGTATCAGCATCCATGAGATCGCTGATGTTATAGAGCACACCTGATCTTGCACGTGCTTCGACATCATCGATCGTTGATAATCCGATATCAGGTGCTGTGCGCGATGCAACAGCGACGTTGATTTTATCCCAATAATCCCAGAATGAAAAACCTGTTCCTCTGACAAAATAGTCATCTTGACTGGCATTGAAGTCATTGATAATACTTCTCATCCCTGAAAATGACGTGGAACCAACCGGTGACATGTGCCAGAAATCTATCACCACTTTATCGCCAGTATCCTCACCACCACAAGCGATGAGAACGAGTGAAGTGATGAAAATCATCACGACAAGCATCATTTTTTTCATGGTAAACCTCCTATCCTTTTATACCTGTGAAGGTAATCCCTTCAATAAATGATTTCTGTGTAAAGAAGAAAATCACTAACGAAGGTAACATAATCAAGATTGCTGCAGCCATCATGAGATCAAAACGGCCACCATATTGCATTTGAAAAGCTCTTAA
>DIKN01000031.1:13104-13334 GCA_002424575.1 Acholeplasmataceae bacterium UBA5617
GGTAACATGATTTTCAAGAAGATTTGAAAATGATTCGCACCATCGATGATCGCGCTTTCCGATAATTCCTTTGGAATGCCTTTAAAAAACTGGCGTAGGAGGAATATATAGAATGCTGATCCACCACCAAAGAATGCTGGAACGATCAAAGGAAGACGTGTGCCCAACCAACCAATTTTGGCATACATGATGTAGGTAGGAATCAAAATGACTTGAATGGGAATCATCAT
>DIKN01000031.1:13444-15121 GCA_002424575.1 Acholeplasmataceae bacterium UBA5617
AAGAATGGGATGGCTTGGACAGCGGTCACAAAGTTCATCCACTGAGGATCTTTCGGGAAAAATTGATCGGTTCCCATCAATAACTCAGCCGGTGTTTTCAGTGCGGTAAATAGCATCCACAAAAAAGGAAACATAAACCCAAAACTTAAGAAGATGAGCACAGTGTGAAGCAGTATTTTTTTGATCAGATCTTTTTGCCTTTTGTTAAGCCAAGGCTTTTTGACCGTTTCGGTCATGTGCATTCCTCCTTTAGTTGGATGTGGTATCGATTAAGCGAATGAAGCGTGCTCGATAGATGAGATTATTCGACATGTTGTGTTCAAAATTATAGGTGTTGGTGTTATAAGAAACTAAGATGTTTGTTGAAGACGATAAATGGGGATGGGCTTTTGCATTATAGGTATACGTTGTGCTTTTGAAGATGGCTTGCTCAGGTGTATGATAGATCTTTTGAGGTTCACCAAAGGGTCCTACCGGTGAATCACCGATGGCAAACGCAACGTGAGGTGTGTTCGTATCATAGGTGAATACTGCAATGTATTTATCCTTATTTTGTCCATGTAAGAGTTGTGAAACACTCATTTCACATGAGATATGAGGAAGTAGTGGTTTTGCATCCATCGGATCAGTCACCCATGAGTCTCCATTGAAATATCGCCAGTCATCAAAATGCTCGAAGTCTTCAGGTTTCACGCGAGCTGCAATGAGTTCTCTAAAGCCCATCGTTGTCTTGTAGCCATAGATGTAAATATAACCATCAGGATCCTTCGCACCAGCCTCTACGGTGTTGGAGAGGATTGCACCACCGTAGAGGAACTGGGAAGGTTGCTTATCCAAAAGGAGTGGTGCCATCTTCATGGTGGCATGCTCGTAATCAATCATGTGATTCTTGATCGGTGTCTTAAAGAGTGCGACACCAACCACTCTAAACTGCAAGCCTTCGGGTTGACTGGGGTCACTGTTGATCACCATCGGTAAGAAATAAAGATGATGGTTAATGATGGCACCATCTTGAAGCCAGATCCATGAATGTTCAGGGTCTTTTAATAAAACGGAATGACTGGTTGCATAGATATCACGATATTGCTGATCGTGATCATAAAACTTCACAAGATTTAAACCATATAAGCCTTCAGTGAATGTTTCATCGTTATGATTGCCAATACCTCGTGATGTGGGAACTTGGAATTTATAATAGCGATACTTCGCATTGATGTCGACTTTTTCGAAGTCTCCCATCTTCTTCGCTCTTTCCAAGATGACCCCACGAATCAAGGTATAATCGATCCCATCATTCGATCCAAGGATTTTAAACGCCTTAAACCCTCTCTTTGAGAGAAGTTCTCCTTCTTCACTAAAATAGTTGTAGAAGTCAATATGGCTGACATAACGTGGCTTGTAGAGATCAAAGATCAATTCAAGTGATTCTGGATTATATCCTGATAAATAACCGATGTTTTTAACATGTCGATCGTAATACGTAAGGTTGGTCACCACCGTACCTGCATCATCAAAACGGGGATCCATCTTATAAAATCCTGCAACACGACCATCTTTTTGCCAGTTGACTTTGAATTCAACCTGTCCATTCTCCATGATACCGAGTGAGTTATTCGGCATCAGATGGGGTTGGTAGCGTCGATGGGTGGTATGATCAGATGTCCCAACAAAAGTATC
>DIKN01000007.1:0-1896 GCA_002424575.1 Acholeplasmataceae bacterium UBA5617
CGAATCTCCTCCGAGTCGCCACTTTGTAAGATTAAGCAGTTAAACAACAAATGTTTGACTGCTTTGTAAAGGTCAAATATTAACACTCTAACAATTTGGAGTGTTTTTTTGTATCCTAAGACCATGAAATGAGGAAAAGCAGATGAGAAAGCATTATACGGACAGACAAAGACTAGATACGGTCAAGAAATATAGACAATCCGGACTTGACTTAAGTGGATTCGCAAGACAAGAAAATATCAGCAGAACAACGTTGAAGGACTGGGTCGCTGCCTACAATCACTTACAAGGCGATTTTATTCGTATTGACAATCTTGATACAAAACCAGGAGCATTACTCGATGAGGATGATGTGCGATTAAACATGTTAAAGGATCACGAGATCACGAAGAAATCGACGCATTTCTCACGATTTGATCATTCGATCGTCGTGATAGAAACAAAAGAGATGAAGATCACAACATCGCTTGAACAAGCCTTGAAGATTGTGGGTTTAATCTATGATCGACTATAAAGGCATAGAGAAGATCTATTTTTATACAAAGGAAATCGACATGAGAGCAGGGATGAATAAGTTTCAACTACTTCTGTGCTGTAACTTCACACCCATCGAGATGATGCATACTTTATTTGTTTTTTGTTCAAAGGACAGGAAGACGATCAAGATTTATTATGAGGATGATTACGGGACATGGTTACTGATCAATAAGATTAATTTCACCAAATTCAAATGGCCAGAGGTTGAAAGAACAGGTGGTTATCAGATCTCTGATTTAAAACAAATCTTAAGAGGTTTAAAGATTATGGAAGAGAAAAACAAGGAAATTGGGTATTGAAAAGATATTTACTATATATTATATATATAGTAAAAGTCATATTTATATGCTATACTGAAGATATGAACCTTAAAGAAGCCTTAAAAGAGATCAAGCGCCTCCAACAACAAAACAAGCGACTGGAAGAAAAACAGCATGTCCTTTCGAAGCAGCATGATGACCTTTCGAAACAACATGATGATCTAACCGGTGAATATGAGAAGGCTCTTCGTCTTCTTTTTGAGGCGAATGAGAAGCTTAATCTCATACTCAAAGATAAAGAAAACGTCGTTGAAAAATATACGATTGAACGGATTAAGAAATTCATCCCTCAAACAGAGGTGATGAAGCCTGTCATCATCAATGAGGTTGAGACTTTAGTTAAAGAGAAAAAGGCAAGAAAAGAAAAGTCTAAAAACTTTGAAAACTTTGATTTTGAACGTCACGTGAGTGAAACGAGATATGAGAAACCAGACACGAGTACATGTCCATCCTGTGGACATGATTTAAGTCTCGCATCTGAAAAGGTGCGTTATGTGGTTGAGTCCATACCAGCAACATTAAAGGTGACCAAAATCATCAAACAAAGCTGCAAGTGTAGCGTATGTAATCCTAAGGACAACCAGATCTATTATCCACTATCAACTTCTTTATTTCCAGGTAGCATCATGACGCATTCTTTCGCGTCTTTTATTCTCTATCACAAATATGAGTTAGGGATTCCATTTGAACATTTATCAAGACATATCAAAGAAACACTCGATATTGAGATATCTAAACAGAATCTAGCACTTTATATGGCAAGGGTGGCAAGTATCTTAAAACCTATCTATGAGCATATGAAAAAGGATTTACTACATAACCAAGTGAGCGTGATTCACGCAGATGAGACGACCTTATCCATCAGCAAGCGTCCAGAAGCTGATCAGGATCGTAAAAAAAGCTATGTATATGTGTACACATCGAGTTATTACGATTCACAAATCGCGATTTATGACTTTCATGAATCGAGAGCGATTGACCGCACAGCAGCTTGGTTATCTGACTATCAGGGTACCATCGTGTGTGATGACTTTAAAGG
>DIKN01000007.1:1960-2633 GCA_002424575.1 Acholeplasmataceae bacterium UBA5617
TCGTCAAAACATTACCCGAAGAAAATCATTCTTCGAGTTACGCGAAAAAGATACTTGACGTGATTGGAAAACTCTTTTATCTAGAGTCCATCTATAAAAAAGAAAAACTCACAGCAAAAGACATTCTCATAAGACGCAATAAAGAACACCCACCTATCTTAAAAGAACTGGAAGAACTTCTATTTAACCATGACTATAAACCAGGATCAGCCTTAGAGGGTGCAGTGAACTACGCAAAAAACATTTGGCATGATCTTTCCACCTATTTGACATCAGGATACATTGAAATATCCAATAACATCTGTGAACGTGCTGTCAAACCTTTCGTGATTAACCGAAAAATCTTTATGACATCGGGTTCATATGATGGAGCAAGATATACAACGTTACTCTTTTCAATCATCAGAACTGCACGCATGAATGATTTAAATGTTTCAAAGTACATAGAATATGTTTTAGATCATATTCAAACAAAGGATATCAAAGATCTACTACCTTACGCATCATCGCTTGATCAGTCACTTAGAAATACATAGAAAATCCGCCATTTTCCGCCAGGATGGATTTCGACTCCTAAGTCAAAAACACCATTTAGAGCAATCCTCTAAGTGGTGTTATTCGTATTCAGTGTTAATATTTGACGTTTACACTGCTTTTTATATACTTATCAGAA
>DIKN01000085.1 GCA_002424575.1 Acholeplasmataceae bacterium UBA5617
AAAATTGATATATTTAATATCGCGGGATAGAGCAGTCTGGTAGCTCGTCGGGCTCATAACCCGGAGGTCGTAGGTTCAAATCCTTCTCCCGCAACCAATCATAAGGTCCGGTGGTGTAGGGGTCAACATGCCTGCCTGTCACGCAGGAGATCGCGGGTTCAAATCCCGTCCGGACCGCCATTATTAGGCTCTGTAGCTCAGTTGGTAGAGCAAAGGACTGAAAATCCTTGTGTCGGCAGTTCAATTCTGCCCGGAGCCACCATCCATACCTTTGCGAAGCCAATCAGTTGGGCTTTTTTTTATTTTTAAAGTAATGTCACTAGACATTAATTACTATAATATGAGGTGAAAATATGTCCATAAAGTGTATGTATCAATTTGACAGTATGATGATTTTCAACAGTTTTACAGAAACAATAGAAAAGTTAAATTGGAAAATAGAGAAACAATTGCTTAAGGATAGGGTAGTAACCTATCGACATAATTCATTTTATAAACAACTTAAAACTCAATTTGAACAAGAAAAATTAACAATATGGCCACTAAAAGAAGAAGAAATAATTACATGGATTGATACGCTATCCATCATGAGAAGATGTATGATGCAACTATTCAAAAAAGGAATATATGGAGATAAATTGAAAGTCATAATGGAGTATCCTTTAGTATATGGTAATCACATGCGAACGGATTATCTCTTAATTTATGATCGCTTAATAATAGTATTAGAATTTGGAATGTTTAATCAAGATGAAAAAAGAAGCGAAGAAAGATATACTAAAAAACTTCAAGATTCAATTACCCATCGACAAGTTTTACAAAATATGATTGATCGTGATGTTAAAATTGTAAACTATGTGATGATTTATCGTCCAGAATATGATAGAATTCTTCAAGTAAAATTTATGGATAATGTTCGCTATAATGATCAAGAGATTCTTATGTTGACAAACTTCATTATGGAACATATCAAGAAACAAGATGATTTATCAGCCATGAATCAACTTGTAGCCATCAATATTTTTACATAAATTATCATTACACTTGAAATATTCATCCTTTATGTTATCATAGGATTAGCATCATAATTTGAAGTTCAAATAATTTGAAGGAGAAAATAATAAATGAGTGAAAAAATTGGATTAGTTGTGTGTGGTAATTCAGGTGTAGATTACATGAAGTTAGATTATCCAGTCAAAATGATTCGTTCTACATTGAATCTCGGTGGTAAAGAATATGAGGATTATGTTGATATCCAAGCGAAAGAGTTCTATGACATTATTCAAGCGAACCCAGATATCGACGTGTCAACATCTCAAACATCAACAGGTAAGATTGCGAGCGTTTATGAAGAATTAAAAGATGAAGGTTATACAGACGTTATTGCTGTTGTCATTTCTTCTAAGCTTAGTGGTACTTATCAAGGCGCTGTATTAGCAAAAGATATGGTTTCAGGTATTAATGTTTATGTAATTGATTCGAGAAGTGTTTCTTATGGCGAGGCTTTCTTGGTACTTGAAGCAATTAAAATGATTAAAGCTGGGCATAAAACAAGAGATATCATTGATAAATTAGAAAAAATAAGAGATAATGTATATATCTATGTTTTAGTGGATACACTTAAGTTTTTGGTCAAAAACGGACGCCTCTCTGCAACGAGCGGTTTCTTAGGTACGCTTCTCAAGATTAAACCATTACTTCACGTTCAGCGCGATGGAAGTCTTGTCCCATTTGAGAAGATCAGAACGACAAGCAAGGCACAACATCGTTTACTTGAAGTTGTTCGTCATGATGTAGATGGCAAAAATGTTATTATGTTTATTGCCTTCACTAATAATCAGGATAAAGCAGCTGAAATTAAAAAGGAAATCTTGGCATTCCGTCCAGACATTACAGTTGAACTTGTTCCGCTAACACCGGTAGTTGGTGCCCATGCAGGACCTGGAACACTTGGTGTAGGATATATTGTTTTATAAAAAAGGTGGTTGTTAGAGTGGTTTCACCTAAAGAAGTCATAAACGAATTATTGGTGGATGTGTTTAATCATATTCTAAGCATTGAAGCCGATATTTTGAGACAAAAAGGTGTTCGGTTATCGATGACTGAAGTACACGTTCTTGAAGCGGTTCGCAATGTAGAAACGCCTACTATGGGAAACGTTGCACACAAACTTCGAGTGACATTGGGTACTTTAACAACATCAGTGAATGTCTTAGTAAAAAAAGGACATATCATTCGCGAGCGTGATGAATCTGATCGACGAAAGGTTTATCTCAAACTTACAGATACCGCGCATCATGTTTTAAAAATTCACGATGATTTCCATGATGATATGGTTGACTCTCTCTTCAAGGATTTGCAACTTGAAAAAGATGAAGTTCTCATGAAATCATTAGAAAATATTAGCCAATATTTTAAGCAAAGATATTAAAAAAATTCAAAATTAAAAGAACACTTAGTGTTCTTTTTTTATTATGTTAAAAAAGCATAAATAGCCTCTTGATTTATAAGATTATAATTAGTATAATCGATTAAGTGTGGAGGGAAAAAAGGATGAATTTCACCTTTGGGATTGACGTCGGAGGGACAAATATTAAACTAGGATTATTTTCAGTCGACCCTTTTGAAATGATTGAAAAAAATGAAATTGCGACACCTCGTCACGAGCAGAGGTCATCAATTTTTGTTGCCATCGTTGAACAGGTGACATTGATGATGAAAAAGCATTCACTCGAATATAGTCAGATTGAAGGTATCGGACTTGCAGTTCCTTGTCCTGTAAAAAATGGATATATTTCAGTTTGCCCAAATCTTCATTGGAAAGATGTAAATGTCGTAGAATCTTTATCGAGATATTTACCATTTTCTATGAGAGTAGTTGTCTCCAATGATGCAAATATTGCTGCATATGGAGAAAATCATTCGCTCAGCCATCCTTATAACAATGCTATTTTTTATACGTTAGGAACAGGTGTGGGCGGAGGAATCATTGTTAATGGTCAAATAGTCGAAGGACGAACGGGCTCAGGAGGTGAGATTGGTCATATGCCCGTTTTTGAAGGAACTGAGATGTGTGGGTGTGAAAAAACAGGCTGTTTAGAACAGGCTTGTGGAACTAAAGCAATCTTAGACTATGCTAAACTTTTATCTCAAAAACACGAAAGTATAATCGATTTTAGAAACATATCGGTAAAGTCAGTATTTGATGCAGCTAAAGAAAATGATCCTGTGGGATTGATGGTACTCGATCGCGTTGCTTACTACTTAGCACGTAGTGCGAGCATTTTATCGGTTAGTCTTGATCCAGACATCATCATTATTGGTGGTGGTGTTGCCAGAGTTGGACAAATTCTAATTGATCGCATTGTATCACATTATCAAACTGAAGCACGCTTTGGTACAGTTGACGTACCATTTATACTTGCTAGAACAGGAAATGATGCTGGAATTATAGGTGCAGCGAAATACGCAAAAAAATAATAACGAGGAGACAACATGATTAGTAATTCAGCAAGCGTAAAAGTTATTTACGGACAAAAACACGAAATAACATCCCAGATTAATTTAAAACTCATTAACTATAAGAAGGTATATGGAAAGGTCTTTGTTTATGATGAACAGTCAATATTAAAGATGATGCCTGATAAACAAATTGATTTAGCCATAGATCAGATGGATCAGTTAATTAGAAGCGATGTCACGCATTTCTTACGAGTAGAACGTATTCTTCATTCAAACAAACACATCACCACATTTTTCCACGATATATTTGATATACTTTATCATCCAAACATTAAACTTTATGTCAGTTCAAATACGAAAAGCAACAATCTAACGCTTTCAGAAGCTTACAAACTTGCACATAAAATTAACCTTAACGCGAAATTTAAAGAATATCAACAAAAAAATCAAGAAGTTGATAAGAAAAAACTACAGGATTTTGTTTTGAAAATCAATCAACTTGTTGAAAAACACGTTTATCGCATTGTTTTTGATTTTGCGACAAAAGATATAACATCAGATTTTATTCTGGTCACTAAAAAATTATACCCCTCTCTTTTTCACGAGTCACATTCGAATCTTGTAGGTATTGTCATTGAACCGAAAACCGGAGAAAAATGGCATCAAAGCTATGCGGTTCATTATCAAATACCTATTGTCATATCAGAGAAGGTGTACCAACAGAACGATGACATGCTGATCGATTTGATCGATCAATCGATTACGGTATATTCGGACTCAAAGACAATCGAAGAAAACATTTCTCATGAAGAATTAATAGGTAGAGCAAGCGAAACCTTTGATATCATTGCGGAGAGTGATATTCATCTTTATGGTATGTTTGCTCACTACAAAGATGTTACATATTCTCTTAATCCTGTTTTTAGCAATGGGATTGTGTATCTGACCGATTTTGCCATTTTTGCTAAAGGAATAAGCTTGACAGTCAAAGAATGGGAAAAACGATTCCACCATATATTTAAAACATATTCTGGACAAACGATTATCATTCGCATGCCTATCATGCATAAAGATATGCGTACACCGGAATTTGATGATGTATCGAGTCTCGATATGCTGTACTGTAATCCATCATATTTTGAATCCATTGTTTATGCAGCCGCAAAAATACACCAGAAATATCCGGAGAAAGATTTATCGTTTATGATTGCAAATATTGAATCACGTTATGATTTTGAGAACTGGGCTTTTCTCATCAATGAAATGTATCGTGAAGTTGAAAAAAATCTCTCCATTTCATTCATCAGTAGTTTTGATACTCGACTCGGGCTTTTTGAACAACCAAGCATGCTTTCAATCAAGAAGCAAAGCATCCACTTTGATTATGCGTGCGAAGAATATTTCGATCCTTTCAATTTTGGAATCAGTCATCTCGATATAAAAAAAGTGAGAGATAGTTACCTATATGCCGACTTGACTTACAACAAAGAAAAAATTGTTTCCAGCAGAAGCGGATGCACAAATATGATTATGGGACATTATTTGACTCCTCAAGATATTTTCCATCGCATTCTTGTGGGTGGATTTAGACATGTGATTGTACCTATGCAATTACCTCATGCGATGATCGATGAAATATTACTTCGTATGTCAACGCGTGGCAAATTCAAAGGTGTTAATAGAAAAGATCGACTAAAAACGATCATCTATCGTTTGGTCAAAGAAAAGTATAATCTCAGCAAAGAAAATTCACGACGATCCAAAAAAATCCGTCAATTATTTGAAGAATTCATTAGGAATGAAGATTACGATATCGAACTCGATGAAAAAGATAAAGAAGATATCATCAAACTACTAGAAAAAGACGAAGATGAGGATAAAAACAAAAAACAATAAGTAAAAAGCCAAGAAAATTGCACATGGGGGTTGCAATGACTTGGCTTTTCTTATATAATAGTAACGCTCGTGTGTAAATGCGAGAAGGCTGTGAAATGGGAGGTTGCTGACACACGGATAGCCGTTGTCATAGTGTCGGGTTTTCTCATGGAGCAAGTCTATACCAGATTATAGGCGAAAGGAGCTTAAACAAATGGCAAAAGATGTAATTAAGATTCGTTTAAAGGCTTACGATCACAGATTGATTGATCAAGCTGCGAAGAAGATTGTGGAAAGCGCATTAAGAACAGGTGCGACTGTCCAAGGGCCTATCCCCCTTCCTACTGAAAAGGAAATCTTCACCATCTTACGTTCACCACACGTCAACAAAGATTCACGTGAACAATTCGAACGTAGAACGCACAAGAGACTTATTCAAATCCTTGATCCAAATCCCAAAACGATCAGTGCATTAATGGATATTGACCTTCCATCAGGAATCGATATCGTTCTTAAAAAATAACACAAAAACAAGAAAGAGGTTAAATTATGGCCAAAGGAATCTTAGGTAGAAAACTTGGAATGACACAAATTTTCGATGAAAATGGAACACTCATTCCAGTAACCGTTGTCGATGTGGCTGACAATGTGGTCCTGCAGCAAAAAACTGTCGAAACAGACGGTTATGTTGCAACACAAGTTGGTTTCGAAACGAAACGGGACAAAGTAAGTAACAAGCCTGAACAAGGGCACGTGAAAAAAGCTAATACAGCACCTAAGCGCTTCATTAGAGAAATCCGCTTTGAAGAAGTGCAGAATGAATTAGTTAATTTGACGGTCGGTGACCTTGTGAAGACAGATGTATTCAAGGTTGGTGAAGTCGTCGATGTCACTGGAACTTCTAAAGGTAAGGGTTTTGAGGGTTCTATTACGAGACATGGACATACACGTGGTCCAATGACTCACGGTTCGAGATACCACCGTGGTCCAGGTTCGATGGGTGCCATGAAAGGTAAGCTCAAAGGTAAATTGCTACCGGGGCATATGGGACATGAAACAGTCACCATTCAGAACTTGAAAATTGCAGGTGTCGATGTAGAAAATCAATTGCTTTTGATCAGCGGAAGCGTACCAGGACCTAACAAGAGTCTTGTTATTGTAAAATCTGCGATCAAGAGTGTGAAGTAAGGAGGGTCACCATGCCAAAACTCAATGTATTAAATCAAACAGGTCAAACGGTTGCTGAACTCACCTTATCGGATTATGTGTTCGGTATTGAACCGCATCAACAAGCTTTATATGATGTTGTCAATGCTCAACGCGCAGCAATGAGACAGGGTACACACGATGTTAAAAATCGCGGTGAAGTATCCGGTGGTGGTAAAAAGCCATGGCGTCAAAAGGGTACAGGTCGTGCTCGCCAAGGTTCAACACGTGCGCCACAATGGCGTCACGGTGGTGTCGTCTTCGGACCAACACCAAGAAGTTATGCAATCAAGCTTAATCAAAAAGTTCGTCAATTAGCGCTTCGTTCAGCATTGTCATATCATGCAGCTAATGGACAGTTAAAAGTTGTTGATAATCTCGGTATTGAAACACCAAAAACAAAATTATTCCAGCAAATGTTGACTAATTTAGGTGTTGATGGTAAGACGTTGATCGTTGCAACAACCTTTACGGACAATGATGTGCTTGCAGCAAGAAACATCCCAACCGTTGCATTCTCAGAAGTTGGACATGTCAGCGTATATGACATCCTTAACTGTAAGAATGTCATCATCACCAAAGATGCGGTTGCAGCATTAGAGGAGGTCTTGGGCAATGACTAAATATTATGATATTCTCAAAGCTCCAATCATTACTGAACAAACAACAAAATTGATTGAAAGCCAAAATCGCTATACCTTTAAGGTTGATCCAAAAGCGAATAAAGTTGAAATCAAAAAAGCTGTTGAAACCATCTTCAATGTCAAGGTTTTATCAGTTAATACCATCAACGTACTTCCAAAGTATAAGAAGATGGGTAAGTATGAAGGTTACAAATCTGCTTATAAGAAAGCAGTCGTTAAATTAGTTGAAGGTCAAAAGATTGACGCCTTCACCATTTAAAGTGAAAGATTAGAGGAGGTTTAACCAAATGGCGGTTAAAAAATACAACCCGACAACCCCAGGTCGTCGTGGCATGAGTGTGCTAACATTCGAAGAAATTACAACATCTACTCCTGAAAAATCACTACTTGAGCCATTTTCTCGCACAGGTGGACGTAATAACCAAGGTAAGATTACCGTTCGTCACATCGGTGGCGGTGCAAAAAGAAAATATCGTGTAATTGATTTTAAGCGCAACAAAGACAACATCATCGGTAAGGTCGCAACGATTGAATACGATCCAAACCGCAGTGCTAACATCGCGCTCATCAACTATGTAGATGGAGAAAAAAGATACATCCTTGCTCCAAAGGGCTTGGAAGTAGGTATGGACATTGTTTCAGGTGAACAAGTAGATATCAAGACAGGAAATGCTCTTCCCATTATGAACATTCCCGTCGGTACAATCATTCACAACATTGAACTATCCCCAGGACGCGGTGGTCAAATCGCACGTTCTGCAGGTGCATCTGCACAGATTTTAGGTCGTGAAGATAAATATGTCTTACTTCGCCTTCAATCAGGTGAAGTTCGTAAGGTCTTAGGTACATGTCGCGCAACCATCGGTGTTGTCGGTAATGAAACTTGGGAACTCGTCAATATCGGTAAAGCTGGAAGAAAACGTCACATGGGTGTTCGCCCAACCGTACGTGGATCTGCCATGAACCCGAACGACCACCCACACGGTGGTGGTGAAGGTAAAGCACCTATCGGTAGAAAGCAACCCATGACCCCATGGGGTAAAAAAGGTCGCGGTGTGAAGACTCGCGATCATAAGAAAGCGTCCAACGATTTAATCGTTCGTCGCCGTTCGAAGTAGGAGGAAAATTATGGCACGTTCAGTTAAAAAAGGTCCATTCTGTGATGAACATTTACTTAAGAAGGTCCAAAAGCAGAATGCAGCAAACGAAAATAAAGTGATCCAAACATGGTCACGCCGTTCAACGGTTTTCCCTGACTTCGTTGGTCATACAGTTGCTGTCTATAACGGCAAATCACACATCCCCGTGTATGTCACCGAAGATATGGTCGGACATAAGTTTGGTGAATTTGCACCAACGCGTACCTATCATGGTCACAACAAGGAAGACAAGAAAGCTAAGAAGAAGTGATTGGAGGAGAAATGAAACATGGAAACTAGAGCTATAGCTAAAACTGTTCGCATTGCTCCGAGAAAAGCGAGACTGGTCATCGACCTCATTCGTGGTAAGAAAATTAAGGAAGCACAAGCCATCTTAATGTTCACACCACGCGCTGCTTCACCAATTATTCTCAAAGTGCTCAACAGTGCAGTTGCCAACGCTGAGCACAACAACAATGCAAACGTAGAAAATCTTTATGTTAAAGAATGTTATGTCAATGAAAGTGTTCGCTTAAAGAGATTGTTCCCAAGAGCAAAAGGTCAAGGCGATATCATTCAAAAGAGAAGCAGCCACATCACAGTTGTTGTGGCAGATAAAGAGTAGAGGTGAGAGCACATGGGACAAAAAGTTAATCCAGTAGGTATGCGCCTCGGTATCATTCGCAACTGGGATTCCAAGTGGTACGCTGAAAAAACAGTCGTTCCTTCCTTGGTAAAAGAAGATGCATTGATCCGCGTATACTTAAACGATTTTTATAAAAAAGCCGCAGTATCTCACGTCGAAATCGAACGCGTGAAAGGTAAGGGTGGAAAAGATCGCGTCAAAGTGACTCTCCACACAGCAAAGCCTGGTATTGTCATCGGTAGAGATGCCGAAACTAAGAAAAAGGCTGTTGCCGCTTTAGAAAAACTTACCAAGAAAGAAGTTGTCTTCAACGTTGTTGAAGTCAAACGTCCAGAACGTGTAGCAACCCTCGTTGCACAAAGTATTGCAGAACAACTCGAAAGCCGTGCGTCCTTCAGACGTGTTCAAAAGATTGCTATGCAAAGAGCACTCAAATCAGGTGCTAAAGGTGTTAAGACCCTTGTCTCCGGTCGCCTTGGTGGTGCGGAAATCGCGCGCAGCGAAGGATACTCTGAAGGTCAAGTTCCTCTTCATACCTTACGTGCAGACATCGATTACGCGACTGCAGAAGCACACACCACTTATGGTGTACTAGGCGTCAAAGTCTGGATCTATAACGGTGAAGTTTTACCTGGACAAACACGTGAAGAAAACCTGAGAAAGCAAGATGAAAGAGCACCACGTCAAGATAACAGAGAAAGACGCGCACCTCGTGAAAACAAGGGTAACGCTCGTGACAGCAAGGGAGGCAAGTAATCATGTTAATGCCTAAAAGAACAAAATTCCGTCGTCCTCATCGCGT
>DIKN01000095.1 GCA_002424575.1 Acholeplasmataceae bacterium UBA5617
TGTATTCTTCTGTTTTCTTATGTTCGGGTGTTGAGAAAATGTGTGCTGTATCACCATATTCTATGAGTTCGCCGAGTAAAAAGAATGCTGTTTTATCTGAGATACGTGCTGCTTGTTGCATATTGTGTGTGACGATTATAATTGTATAATTTTTTTTGAGTTCTATGATCAAATCTTCAATTTTTGCCGTTGCGACTGGGTCTAAAGCTGATGTTGGCTCATCCATCAGAATCACTTCTGGCTTCATAGCGATGGTGCGAGCAATACAGAGGCGTTGCTGTTGACCACCAGATAATGATAAGGCGGACTCTTTAAGCCGATCTTTAACTTCATCCCAAAGCGCAGCTTGTTTTAACGATTCAACCACGAGATTTCTTAATTCATTTTTGTCTTTTATCCCTTGGCATCGAGGTCCATATGCGATGTTATCAAAGATGCTCATCGGGAATGGATTGGGCTTTTGGAAAACCATGCCTACTCTTTTTCTTAGACCGATGACATCAATTTTATCGTTATAGATGTTTTGATCGTGAAAAACAACATCACCTTCAATACGGCAGGAATCAATCAAATCATTCATCCGATTGAGTGCACGTAAAAATGTTGATTTACCGCAACCAGAAGGTCCAATCAAAGCTGTGACTTCACGCTCTAAAATGGGAAGCTTAATGTTTTTTAAAGCTTGTGTTTCACCGTAATATAGATTCAAATTTTCAATATTAAAAATGGGTGTTGATGTTTGTGTCATGATAATACACCATACCTTTTCATAAAGTTTCTAGAAATAAACTTAATACTTAAGTTAAGGATAAGGACAATAAATAGGATGATGAGGGCAATCGTTGTAGACAAATCAATATTTGCAGGTTCATCGGACATCATCGACCAAATATGCACAGCAAGGGATGTCGATTGACCTGTCAAGGAAATGTCATCTTTAATCGCTGTCCCAATCGCAAACACCAATGCTGCACTCTCTCCAATGATACGGCCGATTGCTAAGAGGGTTGCTGTTAAAATACCGGGCATCGCATTTGGGAGGATGACTTTAAATGTTGTTTGTGTTTTACTTGCACCAAGCGCTAATGAGGCTTGACGATAATCATCTGGAACAACTTTAAGGCTTTCTTCTGTGGTACGAATAACTACAGGAAGCAAAATAACCGCTAAAGTCATCGCACCAGAAATGATATTTCCTCCGGTAGCACTGGTTATGGATACGATAAACGGAACAAAGACTGCAAGACCCATTAAACCGTAAATGATGGAAGGGACACCTGTGAGGGTTTCAATCAACGAACGAACAATACTTGTTAATCGGTTGTTCTTAGCGTATTCATTGAGATAAATCGCTGCACCAACGCCGATCGGAAGTGCAATCACTAAAGTTAGTGCGATCAAATAGAGGGTTGTGATAATCGAACCTTTAATACCACCACCCGATGTCGTAAACTCGAGCTCTCGAATAGAAGTTACTTGATCAAGTTCCAGAATCATTTGCTCTGATCCATAGCGTGAAAGTGAGGATGGTCGATCGTTATATGCGATACGAATGATCGAAAAATTGACACCCAGTGATAAATTGTCCTCAGAAACACCTTTATTCACCATATCTTTGAGCGATGAATCGGGATGAACATCATAGACGCTGACAACCGTTTTACCGAGCAAATCGATTTCATCATGAAGTGCTAATCCCCATCTTTCAGAGTAAAAGACATCATCGGGATAATTCTGATCAGGATTACAGTTGCATAGGGTAGCATCCTCGTCCACTTCTGCAATGTAATTAATGGCTTGATAATGGTTTAAAATCAAATCGATATTGAGAAGTTTAAAACCTCTTGTTGCAACATAGCCGATGATTAACGATAAGATGACCAGTGATAGAAATGCTGATCCATAGGTAATAAATTGAAGGAAAAAATCCTGTGCTTTTCGCTTATTTAACATGGACATTTCCTACCTTTCGTTTGATAAAATTCAGCGTGAAATTGGTGAGTAAGATGACAATCATCAAAACAATCCCCACCGAAAATCGAATATCATAATCCAATCCCGCTGATTCTTTCATCCCTTCAAGCATGGTTGTTGTCAACGTTGATGTTGTATCAAGCAAATGAAAAGAAAGTCCAGATCGTCTTCCTCCCGCAACAAGTGAGATCGCCGTAGCTTCACCAAGTGCACGACCTACACCTAAAATGGCTGAAGTAAAAATACCCGACTTTGCGGCAGCTAAAACGACTTTAAAATTAGTTTGCGTTGGACTAGCACCTAAGGCGAGTGAACCATGAATCAATGTTTTATCGACTGAACGGATCGATACTTCTGAGACCGTTGTGATCGTTGGAATCGTCATCAGTGCGAGAATAATAACAGCTGATAACACTGAATTCCCACCTTTGGATTGGAATCCAAAAAGGGTAGAAAAATTGTAGACTAATTGCAAGATTACTCCTGCTCCAAATAGTCCATAAATGATGGATGGAATCGATGCAAGCATTTCGACAACCGTACGCAACAACTCAGCCAGTTTTTTTGGTGCAACTTTCGCGATAAAAAGGGCAGTGAGTACACCGACTGGAAAAGAGATGAGTAATGATAAAAAGACAACGTAAATGGTTTGGACAATGATAAAACCGATACTGTATAAGTTGGATTGAAACGTGGGGCCGATTAACCATGTGTTTCCTGTCAAAAAGGGAATTAATGGCACCGTACCTAATCCTCCATTATTCGTGATGAATGGGGTAACCCCTTTGACAAGGATAACCCCAGCGATCACGAAGATAAAGGATGCAGATAAGATGGCTAATGCCTGTAAAACACCTTTGACAGATAGATCGACCAGTGCGTTTTTTTGCCATTTTTTCTTCGTGAGAACAAGCACGTCTTTCACTCCTTTCAAAGACAAGAAGGGATCCTAGGATCCCTCAATCATGCTTATGCGCTAGGTACATCTGCCCAGGTGGTGTATGTACCTTCGTAAATCTTTTTCAATGTGTCAGCTGTCATGTTGGAAATAGGGTTGTTCTTATGAACGATTGCTACAATTGCATCCCATGCAAGTTGACCATATTGTGAAGTCGTTACATTTGCTTTTTCTGTTGTGGTGAAAGGACGCGATGAGAATCCAACATCTTTACCCACGGTTTGATCTTTGGTATCACCATTGGTACGTTTCCATCCATCACTTGAACCGGTATGATCATGTTCTGCAACGAAATTACCAGCTTTTGCAGTAAATGCAGCGGTTAACGCTTCTGCAACTTTTTGAATCGAGTCGGATCCACCAAAGCGAACTGTAATCGATGAATTGTTTTGTTGTGTGATGGGGTAATTAGCTTTGATAGAATCCCATGTTGTGGTTGAAGGTAGTGCAATGGCTCCTGCGTTGTTGATAATGTCTGCAGCATCCGTTGTTCCTAGGAATGCGATGAATGCTTTGACGAGTTGTTCAACTTGAGGTGAAGGGAAGTCCCCATCGGCACGGACCATCCAGTTGAATGGACGCTTTAAACCATATGTATTATTGATGACATTGGCTTCGGTTGGTGCAACACCTTCAAAGTATAAACCTTTAATGGTTGCGTTAACTGACGAAAGCGAAACGTAACCGATACCGTATTCATCGATGGCCATTGCATTCAAGATTGCGGTATTATCTTTAATAACGAATCCAGTGACAAGTACATCATCACTTTTAGATGCTGCACTAAAACCGATGCCATTCATGAATCCATCACGTGTACCGGAGGTTGTATCACGTGTGTAAACCGTAATGTTACTTTCTAAATTAAACGTGGGTACTTCAGGTGTTTCTGTACAAGCTGCAAGGGTGAACACCATGAGCAGTAATGTGAATAAACCAAGTTTCTTCATTTCAATTCTCCTTTTTTATTTTTCCATCTTCATTATAGAGATATGTCAAAATTACTGTAACCATTAATTCGTAAGGCTCATGTAAATAACATGTAAAAAAAAGACCCCAGGAGGTCTTTGCAAAAGATGATAATGACTAATATTTATTTTGCCATCTTCTTATTCATATTGCGATAGGCAAAGTAAAGAAGTCCAATACTCAATAATACAATAAAAAGAATAATCCATCCCATATTCAATGGTTGTCCAAGAAGTCCAATCTCATTGGTTCCATAAAATACACTGATTTCTTCCACGACATGCGGTGGTAATAGTTCATACGGTTCTTTAAGAATAATTTGTTTGAGCAAGATAGTCATATGTGTGAAAGGAACGACTGAAGCCACATAATACATTGATTTTCCAAGAACAACGAGAGGCATATAAATACCACTTACGAAACCAATAAACGTTCCCAGTATGCCTGATAGCGCACCAAAGGCATTGACTGATTTCAACAATGTAGTTAGATAAACCATTACAGTTGCTGAAATGAACGTAAAGAAAATCAATATTCCCGAAACTTTGATAATGGTCAGCAAAGAATACCAATATCCAGAGAATAAGCCAACATAGATAACAGTAATGAACCACATCAATAATGTGAGGACGCTGGTAACCATGATGGATGTGATGTAATAAGAAATAATGATTTTATAGCGTTTGACTGGCGTAACTAAGAATGCATCCAACTTTTTATATTGAAGATCTGTGATTATGTTCCCAACAACACCTAACGATAACGATACCGTATTAATAACCAAAACACCACCCATGATCACACTGATGGAAATAAATGTTCTCATGCCTTCGGTGACTTGTTGCAATTCTGATGTATACTGTCTACCAATAAAAAGGAAGTAAAGAGCCAACAAAATGATGACTGAAAGAAATGAAAAAAAGACTGCAGCTTTATCTCTTAAAAATGTTAGAGTGTTTCGCTTGATCAAACAAAGAATATCATACATGCTTTTCCCCTCCAATGACTTCGATGAAGACATCGTCCATACTGCCTTGTATCATTTCAAATTGACGGATATTCGATTTTATCGTTTCGATGATCCATATAGCTTCTTTGCTATCTTCAACTGGAATCACATATTGATCAGCAATTTTTTGAAAAGGCCGTTTTTGTTCGTCAAGCCATGTCAACATCATCTGTTTATCACATGGGACAATTTTTAATCGATCTTGAGAGTATTTGTCCTTCAATTGAGCAGGAGTTCCTTCAGCAACAATTTTCCCTTTGTTGATAATGACAACATGATCAGCATTCGCTGCTTCTTCCATATAGTGTGTGGTTAGGAAAATCGTCATGCCTTTGTTTTTTTGTAAATCATCGATCACTTTCCAAACGATTTGGCGAGTTTCAGGATCTAACCCAGTTGTTGGCTCATCAAGAAGCAATATTTCAGGATTAGAAATTAATGCTCGAGCAATCTCTGCTCGTCTTTTTTGTCCTCCAGATAGCGTTTTAAAGCGTTGATTTTCGATATCCTTAAGATTTAAATAGATTGCAAGTTCTTGATATCGATCCTTTACAGCTTTTTTGTTGTTGAGATAAAGTGCCCCACGATACATCAAATTTTCTTTGACTGTCAAGTCATCATCTAAAACATTCCCCTGAAAAACAACCCCAATCTTTTCTCGAAAATAAGCTTCATCGGTTTTATCATTTAAGTAAACTTGACCTGAGTCAGCATTAAGTAGAGTTGTCATCACATTAATGGTTGTCGACTTCCCTGCTCCATTCGGTCCTAAAAAAGCAAAAAGACTTCCCCTTCTGACCAAGAAAGAGATGTCATTAACAGCTTTGATATCACCATAACTTTTGAACAAATGTTCCACACGAACAATTGCATCCATAGCTATCCCTCCTTCATGTTGTGTATCCAAATGAGAGTATAGCATATATCAAAAGAATTGATATCTTTTTTATTATTTTTCTATGTACAACTGCTTAATCCCAATAAAATAATCGCAGCAAATAATACAATTCCGCTCATCGGTGTTAGCAAAATACCAATGATCGTTTTCCATACTCTCATTTTAAGAAGCTTTTTCTTTATCTCACGTATGACATAAATCAAGAGAATGAGACCGAGGCCAAGATGAATATAATGATATGTCGTTACATAACTTGCGAAATCAAGAACAACCGCTGGCGTTACATAAGGTGTTTGTGCATAAAAAACACCTAAGCTAAACAAGAAGATACTTAAGATAAGCATCCCAAAGGAAATCAAGAGGTAAATCTTTTGAAACTTGAGTGCTTTTGTGTTACCGTTAGGTTGAATCATCATTTCACATCCTTTGTTCACATCATAGAACACTTTGAACTTCAATGCAATTAAAATGATAATTTCACCAATAAATTGATTAGTTTAAGCGTATAATGGATGTATAAGCGAGGCGATACGTGTGGTCATAGAAAAACTCAAAAGAGATTACCAATACAGTATCCTCTTTTTCGTTTTTATTGAACTTATGCTACTCCTCGTCTTTGCTTTTATCACGATGACCTTTGAAGGGTTGTTTTCAGAAGGATTAATCATTTTAATCATTGGTTCTCTTGGCCTATGGTTGGTGACTATCTTTCGAATACGTGACACTTACAAGCGTTTTATGAAAAACCAACACTTTCGTGTCCATTCACTCAACCAAAGATTAAACTATCCCTTACGCTTTCATAAAACTCTGCCCATTCCACTTTTCATATGGGGGAAAGCTTATTTGCATAAAAAGATGCTTATTCCAAAATGCTTTATCGGTTTTACTGAAGGTCATAGGGTGTATCCCATCAAAGAAATGAATGAGATCCCTCTCAACAATCATGTAGAAATTCTCTACATTCATAAAGGTTATGCAGCTCTAGTACAAGATCGCGAACAAAAAAAATACCTGATTCACTTAGACAACTTACAACCTATCGAATAAACACCCATGACTGGGTGTTTTTTTTGTTCTTGAATTAATATCAATAGATTGGTTATCTATATGCTAAGATGAGCGGTATGTTTTCGATAGTGGATCGTAATATAGATCATGAGCAAACACATGACACTGATTAATATTGGATAATAAGCAATTGAAACTTTACCGAAAAAGAGTCCTGCAAGAGGGGTGAGCAGTCCAAAACCCATATAACCGATGCCCATTTGTAAACTCATGATTTTACTTAGTTTATGCTTTTCAAAGACTTTTGCATTCATAAACATCATGTTGGGGTAGATTGGTCCAGCACCTAAACCAAATAAGAAAACAATACCAAAGTAGAGATAGACCCATGACCACTCTAAAAACATCAGAATACCTGCGATAAGCATCAATCCTTGACCGATACGAACCAAGAGATTAGGTGAAAGTCGATTGGACAAAAAGCCACTCAATAAACGTCCTAAAGTTAGGGCAAGATAAAACGTTGTTGTAAAAAGTGCAGCCACTGCATAGGATACATTCTTCTCAATGAAAAAATAGGATGCAATCCAAACTCCACCTAGCGATTCTAGGTGAACATAGATCAAGAAAATAAAGACACTTTCAAGAGCACCTTTGGTTTTGAGGATCTCTTTTAATGTGATTTTACGATGGATATCGTTACGTTCTTCCTGATGTTCTTTTCGCCATAGTCCAAATGATAATGCAATGATTAAGGCAATGCCCACTAAAAGAGATCCAACAATAATATACCCTAAACGCCACTGACCCTGATTGAGGGTATAGGCCATAACCGATGGTCCTACCGTCACTCCAATGCCATAAAAGGAATGGAGATAACTCATGTGTTTCGCTTCATAATGCGATGCTAGATAATGATTGAGTGAAACATCTATGGCTCCCGCACCTATACCAAGAGGTAAAGCAAAGAAAAGCATCTGATAAAACTGATTGACTTGACTGATCAAAATCAAGGCAAGTCCAGTAAAAAGCACGCTGACAAATGTAATCCACTTCGTTTGAAATAAACGCAATAATCGAGGTGCATTAAACGTTGAAAAGATGGACATGATGTAAATTGCAACCGTCATCAAACCTAGGGTTTCAAGTGACGTACTTAAATCCATCCGAATAAGGTTCCACGCTGAGCCCAAAAGAGCATCGGGCAGTCCGAGTGCAATAAACGTGATGTAGATGACAACAAGCAGCATAAACCCACGAAACTTCATGATACATCCTCCAAACACGACCATTATAGCATGTAAAAATGAGGAAGTATAGAAAAAGATGAGTGAAATAATCACTCATCCAAACGCTCATTTTTGTTTGATGCGAGCCTCTTTGTGCGCATACATGAAGTCATCCGCACGACGTATCACTTCGTGAATGCTCTGCTCCGCATCGCTTTTTACACTGTATCCTATCGCGACCGAAATGGGTTGTCCCTTCAAGTTTTCTTGTTCAAAGGTGCGCATCAACTGGTGTTTTAATTCATACATGACTTCATCGGATGAATTCGGTGATAATATGAGAAACTCATCACCACCCATACGACCCAAAATATCTTTTGATGAGATGGATGATTCAAGAATTCGACTCACTTTCTTTAACATGTCATCGCCTGTCTGATGACCATATTGATCGTTCATTTCTTTGAGATCATTGACATCAAGAATCATGGTTCCCAACGGTAGATAACGATCCTTATCTAAATCGGTAATGGCTTGATCCATATAACGACGATTGTACAAACCTGTCAAGTAGTCATGAAAACTTAAAAATTCAATCTCTTTTTGTTTTCGTATTTTATCTGAAATGTCTCTAAAAATGATGACAACACCTTGTTCACTCTTCTTAGCATCTTTTATCGGTGCTAAACTCATCTCGATCGTGATGGGTTTTTCTTTACGGTTGAGAAGTGTGGCTTGTTGAATAAAAGTTTGTTTTGATACCTTAAGTAGCTGCTCGATGGATCCCGCTTGACCTTCCTCATGATTTTCATAATAAAGTCGCATGTATTGATTAAGAGGTTGATTGATGACTTCTGATTCAGTGTAGCCTAATATCTTTTCAGCAACCGAATTGATGAGTACAACCTGACCATTCGGATCGGTCGATATGACCGCATCAGCCACTGACATCAACGTTGTTCG
This sequence comes from Acholeplasmataceae bacterium UBA5617, assembly GCA_002424575.1. Classification (GTDB taxonomy): domain Bacteria; phylum Bacillota_I; class Bacilli_A; order Acholeplasmatales; family Acholeplasmataceae; genus Peloplasma. Next base: position 9,012 of record DIKN01000095.1, read on the forward strand.
AAATAGGTCTCTTTCATAAGCTAATGTCGTCTGTAATTGTTTTCTTCGCGTGATATCGCGTGCGGTACCAATGATGCCGATGAATTCATCTTTTTCATTTTTAAGTAGGGTCGCACTTGTGTTATAACAACGATAATCACCTTGTTTGGTCAACAAACGGTATTCTTCAACCGTCATTTTGGTATCTTTCTTGACAACCTCTTGAAAAAACGTTTCAAGGCGTTCGATATCATCGGGGTGAACGAAATCGCGATAGGAATGACCTATACCCTCTTCAACCGTAAACCCTAGCCATCTTTCCCATGCTGGTGAAAGATAGGTGATTACACCTTGGATATCAAACGCATAAAGTATGTCATAACTATTTTCAACGAGTTGCTTAAAATGAGTTTCACTACGTTTGAGGTCGTCTTCGAGCTTTTTTTGTTCGGATATATCAATGTGGGTTCCTACCATCAATAATGGTTTACCATCTTTTGTCCATGAAATGATCTTTCCTCTGTCATTAATCCACACCTCATGACCATGCTTGTGTGTCATGCGGAACGTGGCGTTATAATATTCAACCTTCTTATCCATGACTTCTTGAAGAGTTATCATGACTTTCTTGAGATCATCGGGATGAGTCAGTTTCGTCCACGTGTTGATGTCGATAGGCTTGAGTTCTTCAAGTGTATAACCTAAGAGTTCTGCCCACCGTTGGTCGAATTCAGTTTCACCTGTTTGAATGTTCCAAATCCAAGTAGCTGCTTTGGTGGCATATAAAAAGTTTTGATAGGTTTCTTTTTCGACATGTAGATCATCGATACGTTGTTGTAGGTGGTCGATGTTAATACTGATGGCTGTATAGGTAGGATATCCATTCTCGTTATAACTCACTGAGGCTTTCGTATAGAACCATACATAATAGCCATTCTTATGTAAAATACGATTAATAACTTCAAATTCTTGACACTTTTCAGCGTGACATGTGCGAAAGAGATTACGAATTGCTTCTCGATCATCGGGATGCCACTGGTTCATCCAAAAATCAGGTTGATCCATCAATTCATTATGGGTATACCCTAAAAGTTTGTCTAATCCAAAAAGAGGGGTGAGTTGTTGTTTCAATACATCCCATTTCCACATGGCTAAATCAAGGCCATTGATTATGGATTGATAATATAAAGCATTATTTTGTTCATCTTGATTACTAAAATAGGCTTTCATCAGTTGACCCATCTATGAAACCTCCATCATGCTTTGTTGATATTTTAGCATAAAGATTCACTAAATTTCGGTGATTAAATCTTACAAATTTCTTAATTCGTACACGACTAAAAAAAGAAGACGTTGCCGTCTTCGAAGTGTTATGCGATCAGTTTGTCCATCTGTTTGATAATATCAAGGCGTTTTTTAGTCACATAAAATTTATGGGTTTTTCGATCATCCTGTACAAGCCAAATGTTGGATAATCCTAAGAAACCCTTTTTCATGCTGTGACTCTTGATTTCAGCAAAAGGTATTCTGAAATATTCTCGACTTGGTTTGGTACCAAACATATTGGATTCAAAACAAACCAATTCTTCATTATGAATCCCTACAAAACCATCATGACCAGCACGTTGATTGCGAGTAAATGCAGCATTTAAAATCTTAGCAGTGGTCGAATAAGAAATCACTACTCTGGCAACTAATTCGCGTTGATCACACAATTTTAAATCTTTTGCAAGCTCAATAACTTTCGCTTTTTCCACCTTATCACCTCTTAATTTCATCATACATCAACGATGAAATGTTGTGATAAAAAGTCATGTTATTTGTTATCGACTTGCATATTTCCCTGCAACAAATCCGCTCGACCATGCCCATTGAAGATTATAACCACCACATAAGCCATCGATGTCTAGTATTTCTCCGCAAAAATATAATCCTGCAACTTTTTTAGATTCCAGTGTTTGGGGGTTAACTTCATCAATCGTGATCCCACCTGCAGTCACTTGAGCATCATCGAAATCTTTAGATCCTACAATAGGAAAACTCCAACCAAATAGATGTTGTTGTAACGTATTCATTTTATCTTTACTGAGATCTTTGACCATAACATGGGGGTCGATGTGCACTTCTTTAAGCAATGGATGAATGATACGTTTATTGATCAATCCAATCAGACTCATTTCAACTGAACGATCTTTGAGTTGAGAAAACCGTTTTGCAACATCTCTTTGATTGGGACCATTCACCAAGATGACATTGATAAAAACGGATTGACCTTCTTGTAAAAGTTGATTAGCTTTACGACTGATTTGCAAAATGGTAGGTCCACTGATACCATATTTGGTGAAAAGAACATCGCCTGTTTCCGTTTGAACTGGATGTCCATCATGAATTAATTCTACTGTTCCTGGAAACTTGACACCATCAAGTGCTTTTAAGTGTGGGCTGTTTAACTCGAGTTTAACAAGGGCTGGAAAGATCGGTGTCATGGTGTGACCACATGATTGTGCGAGTTGATAACCGGTTCCATCGCTGCCACTTTTTGGCATCGCTAAACCACCTGTTGCAAGAATGACACGATCAGCTTTTAATCGTTCACCATGCTGGAGTTCAATCTCAAAGACATCTTGTTTTTTGATTGAGGTCACATACGCATCATATTTGACAGGAATGTTTAATCGTTCGATTTCATAGATTAAGACATCGACGATCGAAGATGCTTGTTCGGACAAAGGGTATGTCTTGCCTTCATCCTCGATTTTAGGGGTAATCCCGAATTGTTCAAAAAGTTGTAGTGTCTTTTTAGGACTCATCTGTTCAAAGACCGGACGAACGAAATAAGGATGGTTATAATGCATCTCTGTGGCATCTACATTGGTAAAATTGCACCGACCATTACCAGTAGCCAGTATCTTCTTACCTAACTTTGTATTGCGTTCAAGAATCAGGACATCGGCATGATGTTGTTTCGCTGAAATGGCTGCTAATAAACCACTTGCTCCACCGCCGATGACAATCACAGAGGACATATCATCACCATAGTCATTATATCATATTCTTTTAAGTGCTTTTCGAAGTAAAGTATGTCATGTTTTGATATACTAATTATCAGGGAGTGATGCTATGCAGAACGTCTTTGAGCGCCAAAAACAATATTTTCTTACCGGTCAAACTTTATCCTATGATTTCCGCATTCAACAACTCATTAAACTTAAGAATCTTATTATGGAACATGAACAAGCCATTTTGGATGCACTCAAAAAGGATCTCAATAAAAGTCCTTTTGAAGCATATACCACAGAGATTGGTTTTTGTCTTCATAGTATAACGAAAGTCATCAAACACTTAAAGAGATGGATGGCACCAAAGCGTGTGAGAACACCCATTTATCAGTTAAACACTTCATCCTTTATTGTTGCTGAACCCAAAGGAACCATCTTGATTATTGGACCTTATAATTATCCCTTTCAACTGATCATTGAACCGTTGATTGGTGCGATTGCTGCTGGGAATACCACCATGTTAAAACCTTCAGAATTCGCAAGTGAAACCGAAAAAGTCTTACAAGATATGATTAATAATCATTTTGAAGATGATTACATTCATGTTTTTACGGGTGATCAAACCGTGACACAACAACTTTTGCAATTTCCTTATGATCACATCTTTTTTACGGGAAGCACGCGGGTTGGACAAATCATTTATGAAGCCGCAAGCAAAAATCTCGTCCCTGTCACCTTGGAATTAGGGGGTAAAAGCCCCACCATCGTCGATGAAACAGCCAATATCAAAGTCGCTGCTAGACGCATCGCTTTTGGAAAATTCATCAACGCAGGACAGACGTGTATCGCTCCTGACTATATTTATGTACACACCTCTATCCATGATCCTTTTGTTCAAGAATTGAACCGTGTCATCATGAGTCTTTACGACAATATGGATCACTTTGGACGAATCATCAATGAAAGACATTTCTTTAGACTGATTAAACTCATCGATCATAAAAAAGTGGTGGGTCAATCGATCACTCATCAAGGGGACAAATTGATTAGTCCAACCGTTTTACGCGATGTGACTTGGGATGATCCCATCATGAAAGAAGAAATATTTGGACCACTTTTACCGGTCTTGACCTACTCATCCATCGATGAATTAATTGCGATACTCCAAACAAAAGAAAAACCACTTGCCCTCTACCTCTTCTCTGAAAATAAAAAGACACAAGAAAAAATTTGGAAACATCTATCATTTGGTGGTGGCGCCATCAACGATACCTTGATGCACGTCAGTAACCCCCATCTACCTTTTGGAGGAATCGGTCCAAGTGGTATCGGAGCATATCATGGCCAGCATACTTTTCAACTTTTTTCACACATGAAAGGATACATCAAACGCAGTACATGGATGGATCCTCCCATCGCTTATCCACCCTATTCAAAGACAAAGGAAAAACTGATTCGAAAGCTATTGAAATAAAAGAATGCGTTCATAGAGCGCATTCTCAGTCTGTAGACAAAGTATCTCA
>DIKN01000126.1 GCA_002424575.1 Acholeplasmataceae bacterium UBA5617
ACACCAAGTATTAAACTTCTAGAAAAGCTCAAGATGAAACAAGAAGGTCATTTAAGAGAAGCTCGATTAATCGATGGCGAATGGGCAGATGAAAAAGTGTTTTCCTTATTACAATTAGAAGCATAAATGATGTTACGTAAAATCTTTGTTTAAGTATGCTATAAAATATTAAACGAAAAGACATAGAGCTGATGAAAGTATTCATAGCTTTAGTTGAATTTTTATAAACAACTTATGAAGCAGAGTACAAAGTTCATCCAATGAAAGAGGTGTAAATGATGCTTGATATGCTATCATTATTTATTAAAGGTGTCTTTATTGTTGAAGGGTCTGGTACTCGAGGTATTTTAAGAGAACTATTCATCAGATTGAACGATGAGTTAAGTCAAGAATATACCCAAGAGCAACTCGATTATGGCATTGTGAAAGAATTCTCCTACAAAAATTTTGTTTATTATCACAAATTGATTCCTCTCAAAGAAATAAAAGGTGTCATCAACACAACCTTAGGGGAATCGTATATCGATGTCGAATTCGAATTAGACTCTGTTTATGAGAATATATTAAAAAATATAAATAACACTGATATGATTGATTTCAGTTTTTTGTTTCTCCGCGTTAAGCACATCCGCATCCATTTTGGGGATTTTTTGAAAATGATATTTCCTCATTCTAACATAAATAAAATTAAACTCATAAAAGCCACTTATATTAAAGATAAGATTAATCTTGAAACTGTGTATTCATGCCGAATGACGAATGAAAAAGAAAGCAAGAAAATTCAGAAAGTTAGATATGGGCAAAAACCTACATATCACTATATCTGTGGATCTATTGATCATGCAGGTAATGTTAAAGAGATAACTGAACCACTGTATTTAGAATATATTGATGGTGAGTTTGTACATAGATACTTACGAAATCTTTCTTCTCTTGAAACGCTATACTTTGATATTCTAAAGCAGAAGCAAAAAGAAGCAGAGCGAATTGAAAAGGAAAAAAATGAACGCATTCGGCAAGAAAAAATAAGAGCTGAGGAAGAGCAAAAACGTAGAGATGCTGAAACAGAGAGTGAACGACGAGCGAGAATTTATTCTCAATCACCTAAAGATAAAACAAAAATCGACCACTACCAATTATTAGGTGTGTCCTTTACAGCATCTGTTCAGGAAATTCGAGAATCATATTTAAAAATTGTTAAAAAAATTCATCCAGATGTCACTCATGATGATTTCTATCATCAACTTACTGTAAGCATTAACCATGCATATGAAACGCTGATTGATCAAGAAAGACGCTTAGCATACGATATTGAACTCATTAATCAAATCACGAAAAAAGTAAAAATTATTTAAATATCGTTCAATATTGGATTACAGTATAATTGAGTCAAACGAGTTCATTACATTCTATCTTTAGCGTGCAAGGGTCTTAAGTAAAGGAGATATATACATAAATGACACATAAGGAAAAGTGGGAAAAGATAGTTGAATTACACTTACAGCAACAATATTTAAGAGAAGAAATTGTTCAAAAGACATGGGAAAATATCTTTTCTCAATTATTCGGTTACACTACACTTTTTGATGAAATCGATATACAAAGATCAATTCAAGTGGGATCTACAGAAAGAGTCGTAGCTGATATTATCATTAAGGATAAGGAAAAAGATTTGTTTATAGTGGAGATTAAACAGCAAACTTTGGATACTGGAGACAAGCAATTACTAAGCTATCTTAAACTGCTCCGTGTTGATATAGGCGTTTTAATCAACAAAAAAATCACTGTTTTTATCTTCGACTATAAAAAACAGGATCATGAACAAATCAAATATGATGTTTTATTTGATCGAGATTCTACTGATGGCGAATTATTTGTTGAGCTGTTTTCGAAACCTTTTCAATCGGAACGTGTACGTGAATTAATTATTCAAAAAAAGAATAGTAATAAACATGTACAAGAAATCAAAGAACTATTAAATGAAGAATATATTCGTGATTTATTCAAGGCAGAGTTGAGTAAAAAGTATAGTCAAAATGAGATTATTGAAGCCTTAAAACAGATAGAATTCAAGATAAGTGAAAAGCACAAAATAGTTGATAAGAAAGATCCTTTACCTGATCCTATATCAAGACCCACCAAGATTGGTCAGGTCGTTCAAAACTTTTTTTCTAAGGCCTCTCGTGAAAACTCTATATCAAAAGAGTTGATACAAAAATTGTGTGACAAGAATTACTGTAATCTAAAATTTAACATCAGTTTAGCTGTTCTTAAAGAAGTTTTCGACCTAAATCAGATTGACATTCTCAGAAAAGATAGCCATGGCTATGCAAGATATTACAAAGAACTTTATAAATATAATGGGAAAATATACATTCTCTGTTCTCAATGGACTACGGCACATGAGCGAAAATTCTATGAATGGAAAAGATTGTTTGAAGCAAATATTATCACTTAAAAAGTTTTCTATGCATGATATATAAAGGCGTTTATGAAGCGAAATGCCTATACAATAACTCGAGTATTATGAGAAACTCTACTACAATGGTGGGGTTTTTCTATATATACATGCATACATTTGAAATTCAACAACAAATTTTACATAGCGATTAACACTTTAATCATTTGTCTAGATAGAATTATTAATTCCAAACTTAGATTTCATTGAATTTTTACCCCAATTACAGGAAACTAAAAAAATTTAAAATTTCTACTTAAAAGTATTGACAGTATTACGTAACTGTGTATAATATATGTGTAAATACAATTTATCGCGGTGTAAAGGAGGTAAAAGCATGGAAAAAACTAAATATAAAATCAGTGAACTAGCTGAAGTTGCTGGTGTTACTGTACGAACAATTAGATATTATGTAAGCAAAGGCTTACTGACACCACCTGTGGAAGATGGTATGTATAGTATGTATTCAGAAGCTAACCTGAAAGAGTTGAAGTTGATTAAAGCATATCAAGAACAGTATTTGCCACTTGATGTCATCAGAGAAAAACTACTTCAAGGAGAAACGGGTGATGATGTTGATCTAAAAGCAATCGATGATCAAAATGAGACAGAGTTTCTTTATCGAAAGGTACTCGTTATACCGGGCGTAGAGTTGAATGTAAGAGAAGATGTATTAGATAAAGAAAAGGTTGAAGTTTTAGTCAACTATATGAAGAAAATAATCAGTAACATCTAATTGGAGAGAATCTATGGAAAATAAAGTCAATAAAAAAGAAGTGCTTTACAATATTTTAGATCAAGAAAGTCATATATCACTGACCAAAGTGATTTATACAGGTAATATCGTTGGCAAGTTTAATACATGGAGAGTTGAACAAGAATATTTAAACTTAAATATGGATCAGTCTGTTGAAATTTATTATACATTCCCGTTAAAATCTGGTGCAACCGTCACATCATTTGAAGCAAACATTGGTGATAAAGTCATCAAAGGGATTGTCAAGGAAAAACAGCAAGCTTATAAAGAGTATCAACATGCGATCGCTTTAGGCAATTCTGCTTATATGATGGAAAGATTTGAATCTAACATGTTCAAAATATCGTTGGGTCGCGTCATGCCAGATGAACTTGTAAAAATCACCATTGCGTACATCGAAATGTGTGATGTCTATGACAACCATATTGATCTGTTCATACCAACATTAGTTGGGCAAAGATATCAGGATGTGATCTCAAATAATTTATCACGAGAAGACAGGGTCAGTTATACATGCGATTTTGTTATAAACATGAATGGGAACTTATCAGTTAAAGATGTTAATTCAAGTTCACATAAAATTAAGGTTACGAACAATAAACAAGTCATCAGTTTAATCAACCGTATGAATCGTGATTTTAAACTTGCAATCGAATTGAATAAAGAATTTAAAACAACTGCACTTGTGAATGGGCAGTATCTCTTCATTGATATCATACCAGAATTAGAAGAACCTAAGGAAAGGGTTCAAAAAAAATACGTATTTGTGATCGATAGATCAGGTTCAATGGAAGGAAGAAATATTCATGCAGTCAAAGATTTGCTGAAGGCTGTATTAGCACAATTAGAATCGGATGACTTGATCGAAATCATATCATTTGGAAGTGATCACATTCCACTGTTTCATTCATTAAAAATGGTTGGTCATGTAAGAAAAGAATTAAATAAATATATTAGTGTACTGGATGCTGATATGGGCGGAACAGAATTACTGAGTGCACTGGAAACTTCACTTTCCTATTCATGTGATGCGAATATCATCGTCATTACAGATGGTCAAGTAGGTAATGAAGATGACATATGTAATCAAATTGCCCATAAGGTTCACAGCAACCACTTGTTTTTATTTGGTTTAGATATGAATGTGAATACGTCATTTCTAGACAAGATTTCAAAAGTAGGACACGGAAAAGCTTATTATTTTGCACCCGATGAAGGCAATTATACAGACAAATTGATCAGAGCTTTTTCGAACATCAATGGTATGATTTCATCTCAAGTCAAACTCACTACAAAGAATAAAGAATTGGATCGTTACATCTACTCCGACACGTTATTCAACAATGAATATTGGACAGCTATGTTAAAACTTGACAGTCTTAAAGAAGATATTGTTGTTACGGTGGATGGTAAAGAGATCATCATCAAAAATGAAGAAATCAAACCTACAGATATTGAACTAAATAAAGTTTTCGCAACATGTAAAATAGGTTATTATGAATCATTGATGAATAGAGATCATATCAATACCGAGGGTTATAAAGATTTAATGATCAAAATGGCTATTGAAAATCAAATCGATTCAAAGTACACGTCATTTTTAGCCATTAATGAAAGAGATCAAAAAGTTTATGATGTGCCACAAATTGAAGAAACACCAGTTGAACATAGTTTTGATCATGAGCCAGTGATGTCTTATTGTAAATTCTTTGACTTACATGATGACTCGAATATTTCTCCTAGTGAAATATCTCCAAGATCAAAGAAGCCATCACTTGTGAACTTGATGATAATTAATGACTATTTAGATAATAAACTTACTCAACTTGTTGAAGTGTTAGTATTAAAAAGGGTAAATAAACCAATAACACTAATAAGAGAAATTAATCATATAATAAAGACATTTGATTCTAATGATATCATATCAAATAAAACCAAAGAATTAATCAATAGAATTAAAACTCTTAATGAGTCGATTTATAATCAATTATTTGTTGGTGTGGAAGACGCGAAAAAGAAACTGTTTAACTAGCATAAAATGACTTATTTTATTGCATTCCATAAAAATAACACTTTATACCTCTTGACAAGACTTTTTGAATGGGTATAATTCATGTATTAGTCTGTAAAAATGAATAAGGAGAAACCAATTGGAACAGGAAAAAGAACCTACTATTTTCGAACTGGAGAAACTTGAAAATGAATTGTCAACATCACAAGATCTTTTTAGTATAAGTGATTCGATAAGGATCTATTTAAGAGATATTGGTTTGATTAAACTGCTCACAAGAGAGGAAGAAATCGAACTTGCTAAATTGATAGTTATAGCTCGTGATTCCGCTGATGAAAAAGTGGTTAAGCAAGGTAAAGAAGCAAGAAACATATTAATAGAAGCAAATCTTAGATTGGTTGTGAGTATTGCTAAGAAATATGCATATTCCAATCTTTCATTGATGGATCTCATCCAAGAAGGCAATATGGGATTGCTTCATGCTGTAGATAAATATGATTATGAAAAGGGATTTAAGTTTTCCACATATGCAACCTGGTGGATCAGACAATCGGTGACACGCTCTATCTCCAAACTTTCAAGCACCATTTATTATCCGGTACATTTTAACGAAGCAGTGTCTTTGGTTAGAAGAGTTAAAAGGAATTATATGAATGATTATGGTAAAGAACCAAGCATTGAAACATTATCCGAAATAACTAAAATATCAATTGCTACATTAAAAATGATTGAACTTAACAAAGATGTTGTCTTATCATTGGATAATCCAAATGGAGATGATAATTCTTTGCCTACACATTTGACAAAAGATTCGAATAATCTAAATCCTGAAGAGCACGAAAAATTAAAAGAACTTGAAGAATTCGTGTATAAAACTCTCCAAGAATTAGATGAAAGGGAACGAATGATTATCAAAATGAGATTTGGTATAGAATGTGAAGAAAAAACACTGGGGGAAATCGGTCAGGTTCTAGGTATCACAAGAGAACGAGTTAGACAAATAGAACAAAGAGCAATTAATAAATTGCGTAAAATAATAGCAACTTAGAATTTATCCATGGATAATCAGAATAACAATATATCAGGTATAAGAAATTTATCTACAACTCTCTAGTATTTAAATTTCAAAAACGTCAAATTATACGTTGATTAAGTGAACAAGGTTTAAAAGAATAGACAAAGCAAAAACCCTTATTTATACTATGATGATAGCATTGTAGTTACCCAAAGTTCAAACAGATTACGAAAAGAGGAGATCTATTATGAAGTGGTATGCAATTGAAGACAAAATATGTTGTTTGGTATTCATTAAGAATCATGTATTAAATGAGTCTATATTATTAGAATCAATCAAAGAGGCACAACACTATGGTGTTGATAAAAAAGAAAGTAGTATACGAATGAAGTTTAGTAATATTGCAACACTATGTGATGAATATGGGATTAAAATATCGAATAACATCAAGCGATTGGAACATTATTCAATACAAAATCAACAAGAGTTTGAATCTGTCTTAGATTTTTCATTTGGAGATATTGTCTTAGAATTAAATAGAATTAAATCTCAGAAATAGAGATGTAATTATAACGAAAAAAATAACCTTATCGGGGTTGAAAATTTGTATTAGAAATTAATACGAGTCGATAGATTCGTATTTTTTTATCTTGACACTGACGTTACGTCATAGTTTATACTATATCTGGTGATCACATGAACTATCAATCCAAAGACCTTGCCAAGCTAGCAGGCATCAGTATCCGAACATTACGTTATTATGATCAAATAGGGCTTCTCACCCCTCATGAAAGAACAGAAGGGAACTATCGCATTTATCATGATGAAGATGTGAACAAACTTCAACACATTCTATTGTTTAAAGAAATGGGATTGGAGTTGAAGCAGATCAAAATCTTGATGAAAAATTTGAATGATGAAAAACGAGTTAAAGTTTTAGAGACTCATCTTTCATCACTTCATCGCGATCAAAAACGTATTGAATTACTGATTGATAATGTCAAGAAAACGATTCAATCAATCAAAGGAGAACACATCATGAATAACAATGAAAAATTTATTGGATTCAAAAAAGAGATGCTCAAGAAAAACGATGATGCATATCGTGACGAAGTCGTTAATAGATGGGGTGAAGAAGCTTACCAATCTTCAAGAAAAGCATTTCAACACATGAGTGAAGAAGCGTTTTATGCCTTTCAAAACTTAGCTGTTGAAATCATTGAAACACTTAAAAAGATTAAACAAAAAGACGATCCATCGCTTCGTATCAAGGTTGCTAAAGACCATCAGACATGGTTAAAAACAGCATGGGGTGGTCGCTATTCAAGTGATGCACATTTAGGGATTGTTGATATGTATGTTGCTGATGAAAGATTCAAATCCTATTATGATCAACATGGAGAAGGACTAGCACAAATCTTAAGAGATGCTGTTTATGCATGGTTGAATCCATAATCTTTCACATCCATCTCAACATATCCAAACATGTTATCATGGTGATGTGAGTGAATCCATCACAGGAGATCATGCAGGACGATTAAAGAGAAAGCACAAAAAATTAAAGAAGATATCCCAGCGATTTATCTAGCACTTAAGCATCCAGATACACCATGACTTGCTAAAGTCTTGGCGGGACTAACCATCGTCTATGCACGATCTCCAATTGATCTCATTCCGGATTTTATACCCATATAATGGTTACTTGATGATCTCATCATATTACCCCTCCTCATCGCCTTAACAATCAAATTAATGCCTAAAGAAGAACTTGAATTGCGTCGTAGAGAAGCTTATGAGATGTGGAAAGATGGAAGTCCTAAGAGATGGGTTTATGCGATCCCTTTTATTATCGTTTGGTTGATCATTCTTTTCATCATCATTCGTCTTTTCTTTTTATAGGATGATCTCATCAAAGGAAACGTCCCTGTTTCCTTTTTTTGTCAACAAAATCCCCACACCGATTATGTTCATTTCGTGATAAAATGAGTGTTAGAATATAACACTGGGGCGGCATTTATGATGAAACAAAACAGGTATCAAGAATATCACGCAACTAAAGATGAAAAACTAGCAAAACTCTATGCCATCATTGGATATCCATTAAACGATGATGCTCTAGGTCTATTATCCATTACATGTTCCAATTTTGCGAAAGAATACAATGATTGTGCACCTGATAAGATCTATGAACATGATGGATTAGCTGTTGTTGGTGATGCCATTTTAAAAGCCATTCTTTCCATCGAATACTTCACACCTTCCATCACCGAAGGAACACTCACTGACATCAAAAAAGATATTGAAAACAACGCTGTTTTACAAGATCTCGGTCTAAAACTTGATTTACCCAATATCTTATTTTCATCCAATACAGACCTACAAGGCAAAAAGAAAATGGCAACCGCCATAGAAGCCATCATCGGTGCGATTTATTTCAGTCATGGATTTGATGCATGTCAGGATTTTATTAAACGAACCATTCTAAAATGAGGGATGATATGATGATTCAACGATACACGGAAGATGAAGCATGTTATGTTTTTGATCTGATTGAATCAGAAGGTGAAGATTGGATCGAATATGCATTAACTAAAAAAGATGAATATAAGCGTGCACTAAGTCAATCAATCACCTACGTCATGATGGATCAAAAGTTATGTATTGGCTATATCCGCTGCAAAGAAGATGATGGATTTGGTGTCTATGTTTATGATCTTTTAGTTCGTCAAGGATATCGTGGTCATCACTATGGTAAGAAAATGATCGAATATGTAAAATCGCTCTACCCAAAACAAGATTTTTACATCATGTCTGATATCGACCCTTATTATATGAAGCAAGGTTATACGCGAGTAGGCAGTATTTTTCAGGTGAAATGATGAAATTAATCATTATCTTTGGACCTCATGCTGTCGGTAAAATGACAGTAGGTCAACATCTATCCACAATAACTGATATCCCCCTCTTTCATAATCATGAAAGCATTGAACTTGCACTCCGTCTTTTAGGTCAAGATGCCCCATGGGGTGATTTAAGTAATGCCATTCGTCGTGATGTTTTTGAGCATGTTGCAAAAGCACATGGTAAGGGACTCATTTTTACTTTTATGTGGGCACTCGATCATCACGCAGACGATGCATACATCACATCTCTTGAAGAACTCTTTGTCAAAGAAGGCGGCGATGTTTTTTATGTCGAACTCTGTGCAGATCAAGACGTCCGTTTAGAGAGAAACAAAAGTGAAAATCGATTATTACATAAAGCATCCAAAAGAGATCTTGATTTAAGTGAAAAGAGATTTCTTCATTTAGAGGGTAAGTACCGTTTAAATTCTTATGATGGAGAAATAAAAAAGAAAAACTACTTAAAAATCGATAATACTCATCTTGGACCTGAAGAGGTTGCCAAGATGATTAAGGATGATTTTAAGTTATGAAAACAACATTATGGAACCCGATTCGGGGATGTCATAAGATATCGACGGGATGCAAACATTGTTATATTGAATTAGGCGATAAAAAACATGGAAGAGATTTTGATACCATCGAAGTGACCCATCAATATGATCACCCAATACGAAAGAATAAAAAAGGTGAGTACGTGATTCCATCAGGAACCCTTGTTTACACTTGCTTTTCGAGTGATTTCTTACTTGAAGATATTGATATCTATCGCCATGATTTTTGGAGTATGATCAAAGAAAGATCGGATTTAACCTTTCTCTTTTTGACCAAACGCATTGAGCGTTTCATGGATGTGATGCCATCCGATTTTGAATCATCTTATCCACATGTCCATGTCGGTGTGTCTGTTGAAAATCAAGAGATGGCTGATCTACGTCTTCCGTATCTCATGAAAGCACCCATCAAGCATAAATCGATTATATGCCAACCTCTTATAAGTCCCATCAATCTATCTTTGTATTTACAAGGAATTGAATTGGTTGTCGTCGGTGGTGAAGCATCGAAAGATGGACGCATCATGGATTTATCTTGGGTGGATGCGATTAGAAAAGAATGTCTTCAAGCTCACATTGATTTTTCATATCGACAAGCAGCATCGAACACGATGAAACAAGGTATTCTTTATCGCATTCCATGGAATAAACTCACAAAAGATGCACATGAAACAATTTTTAAAACGTGATTGGAGGTTATAAAATGTCGAAACTTGGATTATGCTTAACCGGTGGTGGGGGACGTGGTGCTTATCAAGCTGGTGCACTGCGCTATCTTCATGAAGTCGGTTTACTGGATAAAGTCGATATTCTAGCGGGAACATCAATAGGTGCAGCCAATGCAGCTTGTTTGGTCTCACAAGGTATCGATGGTCTTGAGAATGTATGGTTTAATATCCCAGAAGGCGCACTCAAGCATGAAAAGCCACTTTGGTCTAGACTCTTGGAAGAAAAACTCAAAGCCATCGATCAAGGCATCTATTCTATCGATACGTTTTCATCGATCATGATGCAACATCTTGATCAAGAAAAATTAAGACAAAAAAGAGTGTTTGTGACCGTATCCGATGGTGGAGACGAATCGAAAGGTCTTTTTGATTTAATTAAAACATCCTATCAACACTATGTCAAAAAGGATACAAAAGTTCTTTATTTACCCCTTGATGAACTGACACTTAAAGAATCACATAAAGCAGTGATTGCATCCTGTTCAATACCTGTTGCTTTTCCTGCAGTGAAAAATGATCATAAGAAATACTATGATGGTGGTGTGTTCGATAATATTCCCATCAGACCTTTGATCGATTCAGGGTGTGATGTGATCATCGTCATCCATTTGCATCGCGGTCTCTTTTTTAAACCAGAAGATTACCCCCATGTTAAGATTCATGAAATCAAACATAAGGGTTCATTAGGTGGTATTCTCGATTTCTCCAAAGAGCATATCAACACGGTTTATCAATGGGGTTATGAGGATGCAAAAAAGTGGTATACAACCCAAAAATAAATATTAAAAGCACAAGGAAACCATGAAAAGCCTTGTGCTTTTTTACATGATATTTTGATGATGGATTATTGATTCAATGCGTCTCCTATCGCCAAAAGAATGACTTTAGAACTATAAGTTGCTCCTGATATGAGATCGATATCGATCGATTGTTGTTCAATCACGTGATTGATAATGTCTTCAGCGGGTTGACCTTGACCACTTCGATGCTCAAGGATTAAAATCGATGTGATTTCATGGTTGTATACGGTGACTTCGACTTTGACTTCAATGGCAGTGGTTTGATAAACCCCAAGATATGTTCCATCCTGAATTTCAGATAAATCGATCAATGGAACACTTAGTGTGGATAATTGTTCCAATTCACGCGAAATCTTATTTAATGTCGATACCCCCACACTAATGAGTGCAATCAATATCATCAAGATACTGATGAATATGATGAGTTTACGTTTACGCATGATATTTAGCAATCATATCAAGGATTGTCTTTTCACGCTTGCGACTCTTCCAATTAACAGAAGTCATCCAGCGAACTCGCCCATTTTTACCTTCGATTATTTGTTTCATTTGTCTAAGCGATACATTACCCCCCATCCATGCAAAAGGAAAGAGGTGAGTGATATAAAGGTCGATAAGAATTCCTTCAAATGATGGCACTTGATCTAGGTAAGCCTTCATGATTTTCGAGATTTGAAAGCCATGAACCGGAGTAGCCAAAATGACATAATTGTAACCCTCGAGAGAGGGTGTACTTGTTAATGTCGGAAATTGAATATTTGGATCATCTGAAACTGCTTTGACTTCTAACAAATCAAAGCCATTAAACTGTTTTGCAACCTGTCTCGTGTTGCCTGTGTTTGAGTAAAAAACGATAGCTTGCTTCATGATTAAAATGTCCTTTCTTTATGCGTTCAAAATCAATATAACATATAATATATAAAAAAGTCATCAATAAAAAAGCATTTTATTTCTCATCATAAAATGCCACATAAAATGCATAATCTTGATTGATTCTTGATGCCATCCAATTTATAATAAGGCTAATTGTCACATCAATTAGCACCTAGTGAAAGAAGAAAAAAAAGAACTTCTATCCTACGCTCATGATGGAAAAAGACGAATAAAGGATGGTTGGCGATGAAAACAAGTGTTTTTGATGTCTTTGCTTCACGTGTTCTTGAGGTTTATCATGTGGATACAGAAGCTTTTTGGTCAGCAGTCATGGCACCTTTCTTATCCAATACAACGGTGATTTCTTTGATTAAGCACAAGCGTGTTGGATTAGAATTGATGACTTTATTCAAGGAACTCGATCTTGAAAGAAAAAGATTTCTGAAGGAGTATTCTACTTCATGGGGATCTGATGTCAATCAATGGAAGAGTTTGCTCAAAAAAGAAGAGTATTTCAAAGATGCTTATCCCATATATGCTTTTTTGGTCATCTGGATGGATCACCAAAACATGACACATCAACTTTCGAAATTTGGTGATTTGCTTCGTGCAGTGATGTACGGAATAGCGGGATATGGTATTTTAGATGTCATCGTTGATGAGAAAAACTTCTCTCCAGTTGAGCTACTATGTGCACACCAGTTAATCGCAGAATATGAAACAACGATTTTGAATACTTTTGGTGTATCTAAAGCGAATCTATTCATTTTGCACCATATTCGTAATCAATTTCTCAATTCTGAAATCAAAGAAAAATCATGTCGTATGATAAAATCTCCTTATATCAAAGAGTATCCAATAGAATGTGGTTTTAAAGCTGCTCATTTACTCACACCCTTCATGTTAAGTCTTGAACAACTGAATAAATCACATCTGACAGACGATTATTTTCGCGTATTTTTCCTCTTTGGTGCAGTGATTCAAATCATCGACGATTTGAAGGATCTTGAAGACGATTTATCCATTGGACACTTTTCTTATATCACATTAGATAGTGATGCTTTAATTCAATTTAAAAAGGGAAGAAAACCCCGTGATATTGCTAGGTCATTGCTAGGTGATGAAAAACGACTTCAAGACATTTACCATAACTGTTCTGAGATGATTGATCAAGCGATGGTTATGCTCCAAACACTTGAAGACGATTTACTGGCACGTATTGTCCATGTCACAGATTTAAGATTAAAAGCTTTTTTTAGAAATGAATTAAATGCAACTTATGCTGTTTAAAAAACAATGAAATAAAAAAATCCCATCTTGCTAAACATCTCCAACATGAATGATTTGTAGTGTCTACTTTAAGGGGATTTTTTTACTTTAGGATTTTAATTATTCAATTTGATCAATCGTAATCGATGCAATTTGCATCTCCCAAGGTAAGTCTTGATCAGTGATCGGTCCAGCATACCATCCACCAACCGCAACATTCATGATGACGTAATAGGGTGTATCAAAGGGCCATTCTTTGACGGTATCTCCAGGTTGTTTTTCAACACGATAGAATTCTTTACCATCAATTTGAAAAGATAAATAATCTTTTGTCCAATCAAGTGTATAATCATGAAAAGCTGTGGAAGCATCTAAAACCTTGATCTTTTTTCCTTTATCGTTTTGCTTGGTGTGATTATATGTATCCGTATGAATGGCACAGGTGATGATCCCGGGTCTGTTACCTGCAAATTCCACCAAATCTATTTCACCACAGAGTGGCCAGCGCACCTTATTTTGTGCAGTATTGCCCATCAACCATAAAGCAGGCCATGCCCCTTTTCCTTTTGGCATTTTCGCACGGATGGTCAGTTTCCCATAAAGGAACTCTAACTTCCCTTTTGAATTTAAGCGTGCAGAACGGTATTTGCAATGCTCGTTATGGTGAATAGTTGATCGTATGGTTAATACACCATCTTTGACAAAAGCATGATCTAAGTCATCCACGTAGCATTGAGATTCATTATTAGCCCACTTTTCGCCGACCTCAAGGGTCCAAATCGCAGGATTAGGTTTTCCGTCTTGGGTAAATGTTTCGTGATATAATCGTTTCATAAAGTCCTCCTCATATTCAAAAACAGTATAACATAATAGGTCTCTCTTTTCACTTAAAATGTGATATGATAATGAAGGAGTTGATACATATGATTACATTAGTCCCACTTAATCGCGACAATCTTTTTGACGTCATCAAGTTATCTGAAACGTTGACCGAAGAACAAAAAAAGTGTGTTGCCCCCAACGTGATATCGATCGCACAAGCATACGTCAATCCTCAAGCGTGGCCAAATGCCATCTATGATGATGATAAGCTTGTCGGTTTTGTCATGCTCGCACTCTCTGATGACGATATCCCTGAAGATGATCAACCTTCTTATTTTTTATGGCGGTTTATGATCAAAAAGGATGAACAATCCAAAGGCTATGGAAAACAAGTCTTAGACCTTCTGATCAAAAAGGCGAGAGAAGATCATCAAAAATATCTCTACACATCTTGCCATATTGAAGGGGATATGCCCTACCAGTTTTATATGCGTTATGGATTTATCGATACGCATATGTTTGATGATGGCGAAGAAATTTTAAAATATAAATTATAACAGATAAAGGAGCACAGACATGAATTTATATCCAGAAGTAAAACGTTATGAAAAAAGAGAGGGGTATTTTGAACATCGGCTTGTTCAACTCTTAATTGCTCATAATAAAATCTCTGAGACAGTCACGTATGATGGTAAGGGTTTGTTTCAATTTGTAGGCGAAGAGGATCATCATCAAGCAATCATGCTCGTAGATCCCAAACTCGGTGAGGAAGCTTACACCATTGAAGTGACTGAAGATGGTATTACGATGAAGCATTCGACCAAAAAAGGTGCTTTTTATGCACTCATCACCCTCTATCAAATCCTTTCTCAAATGCCAGATAAAGGCATTCCATGTCTTTATATCGAAGATGAACCAGAGCTTAAAGTGAGAGGTTATATGCTTGATATCGCACGCAATAAAGTGCCTAAATTACAGACATTGATGGCCATCGTTGATCTCTTAGCTGAACTCAAATACAATCATTTCGAACTCTATGTTGAAGGACTTGCTTTTTACTACCCATCATTTAAAGATTTATACCATACACGTATGACACCATTTAAGCCTTCTGAATTCAAGAAACTCGAAGCTTATGCCAATCAAAACATGATTGATCTTGTCCCATGCCATAATGGACTTGGACATATGACGGAATGGTTAACGCATTATCCTGAACTCGCCATCATGCCAGATGGCATGTTCATGTGGGGTGCTCATCGAAGCGCATCGACCATCAACCCACTTGATCCCAAAAGTCTTGAACTTGTTGAACGCTTTTATAAAGATGCACTAAGATCGTCTCATTCATCGTATTTCCATATGAATTTAGATGAACCTTATGAACTTGGACACGGAAAGACCAAAGAAGTTGCCGATCAGATTGGTGTTGGACAGCTTTACTTGGATTATGTATTAAAGTTAGCTGCTTTCATGAAGAAAAATAAGCGAACACCGCTGATTTGGGGTGATGTGCTCAATCATTATCCTGAAACATTAGAAAAGCTACCGAAAGACATCATCTTTGTCGATTGGGGCTATGATAAAGATTATCCATTTGAACGCACGTTGAAACGTTTAGGTGATCTTGGTGTCTCCTTTATGGCTGCACCTGGAACATCATCTTGGAATAGCATCACAGGACGTACATCGTCGATGATTGAAAACATAAAACAGGCATGCATCCATACGAAACGCAATCATGGATTGGGGATCTTACTCACCGATTGGGGTGATTTTGGGCATCTTCAAACCAATGTGATCAGCTTACCTGCAATCGTTTATGCTGGACTTGAATCATGGAGAAGCCATACCTCAAATACCAACAGCATCCGATACTTTATCGATCATAAAGTCTTTAACCATGCCACTCATTATAACTTTGGACAAATTTTACTCGACATGGGCAATTATGTCGATTTAGAACAACGTTATATGTCCAATGGGACTCAGATTATGTCTATCCTTTGGCAAGCGAAATATTTTGATCAAAACAATCTTGCTAAATCCATCAAAGAGGCTTTTGCTAAACATCCCTATGGGCATGATGACTTTTATAAAACGATTCAACCACGTTTTCAAATGTGGCGCGATCAGGTAAAACGTTGTATTGCACGAAATAACAATGCGTATCTCTATCGTGAGGAGATATTACTATCGATTGATATGCTTGAGATGCTCATTTCGATCATTCGTTTGCAAAATAAGGCATGTCGTGGTGAAGAATACATCAAATTAATTAAATATGTCAAAGTTAAGTATGTGCACATGATGCGTGCATTCATCAGAAACTGGAAGATGCGCAATAAGTTCAGTAAATTGGTTGAATCCGTTGAACCTCTGTTGATCTATGATAAATACATTGAAAATCTTGTTCCCGATGTGATGTATCAAGAATATACGTCCGTGAAACATTAATCCTTGAACAATTGATCAAAACATCACGGGTATCATCTCTTTCTATTTGTTAAAATGATTGTGGAAGGTGTCATATGGACAGTATCAGACGATTGAACCAAGCGATGGACTATATCGAAGACCATCTCATAGACCGCATCGATTATGAAGCGATTGACCGCATCACGTGTTGCCCTTCAGGACTCTTTTCACGGATGTTTTCTGTGTTAGCAGGAATGCCTATCAGTGAATATATTCGGAAAAGAAGATTGTCTTTAGCAGCGCTCGATTTGAAGGATGGACGGTCGGTGATTGAGGTTTCCATGAAGTACGGTTATGAGTCACCCGATGCATTCTCTCAAGCATTCAAGAAGATGCATCGTGTCACACCACGAGATGTCATCAAAGATCAATCCATGCTGATTCATGTTCCTAAAATGAGCTTTTCAATGACCATGGAAGGGGTAAGAAGCATGAAGTATCAATTGATTCAAAGAGAGGCGTTTACTGTGCTAGGACGCTCAATTAAGACGTCTTCAGAAGACAACATGAAACATGGCACAATTTCAACATTTTGGCAAGAAGCACCGACACAAGGTCTAGAAAGTAAGTTATGTAAACTTAATGATGATCGACCATTCCTTGGTGTATGTTATGGCATGGAAAATGATGGTCATTTTCGTTACATGATTGGTGTGGAAACGAAAAAGACGGATGCAACACTAGAACAGCTTGTGATACCCGCTTCGACATGGGCGGTCTTCGAATCGATTGGACCCATGCCTGATGCGATTCAGCGGGTATGGCGCTCGATTTATGAAGATTTCTTTCCTTCATCGGGATATCGACATGCAGGGACCCCTGATTTTGAATCGTATCCAGAAAGTGGATCGGATCGACAAGATTATCGATGCGAAGTATGGATTCCGGTTGTGAAGAGTCACGAATAGATTAAATAATCATTCGAGTGAAGATGCAAGTCTTCACTTTTTTTCTGGCTGCAAATAAGGGGGTGTCATGTTAAAATAAGACTATAGCCTATGTTTAATCCACTTGAGGTTTCTATGAAAATCATCGCACACCGAGGACTATCCTCTCATGCACCAGAAAACACTATCAAAGCATTCGAATTAGCCGGAAAAGAACAACGTTTTTTCGGCATCGAATGTGACATACATGAAACAAAAGATCATCAGTTTGTCGTCATCCATGATGAAAACTTGAAACGCATGGCAAATGTTGATCAGAAAATAAAAGATATGACATTGAATGAAATCAAAAGTTATCTGATCACATCAGGTAACCACGTAAAGAATTATCCCAATCTCGTTGTTCCTACATTAGAAGAATATTTAGAAATTTGTATCTATTATGATAAGGTTGCAGTGATTGAGATTAAGGGTGTAGCCGATATGACATCGCTAACCGATGTGATCAACATGATTGAAAATCACATGGGACTTAAGGCGATGGTCATTTCATTTAACATGAATTATCTCAAGTATATTCGTGCTCTATCATCAGAAATCGAGTTACAACTTCTTCTTGGTGAACTGACAGAAGAAGTGATTTATGATGCACGGGTGAATAGAATCGACTTATCCTTATGGTATGAAGCGATCACGCCTGAACTTGTTAAAAGACTTAAAAAAGAAGGTTTTCGTATCGCGGTTTATACCGTCAATGATAATAAAGAAGTGATGAAACTTGCAAAAATGGGTATTGATTACCTTACAACCGATCAATAGGAGGGCAAAATGAAAATCGCAGTAGGTGGCATGATTGCCTCAGGAAAATCAACACTGGTCAGCCGTTTAGGGAAAGCCTTAAATTTACCTGTCATGGAAGAGTTTGAACGTGATGATGAAGTATTCAATACTCTTCTTCGATGGCTTTATGAACAAAAAGAAAATGTTGAAATGCTCCTTCAAATCTATTTCATTCATAACCATTGGCTCAATCAAGTGAAGTATGAAGGATCATTTATCGTCGATCGTGATTTGGTGGAACATTGGCTTTTTGCACAGCACAATTTAAAGCGCATGCCGACCGTGATGAACATGTATAATGGTGTCTTTCATGCGTACATGAATCAAGTGAGAAAACCTGATTTATACATCATTTTGGATGTTGACTGGCGCAATTTTGAACAGCGTATTATGGACCGTGGGCGGCAACAAGAAATCGATAATTTTGATAAGAATAAACCATACTTTAAAGAATTGATGAGTGATTACACGACAAAAATCGTAGCACAGTGTACCGTGTATGATATTCCTTATATCATCATCAATACCAACGGTATCAGTGAAGATGAAGTCTTCAAACAAGCACTCAGTGCGATTCAAAAGATTCAATAAAGGCGATAAACTTGGCGTTTATCGCTTTTTTTATGCATGATAACCTTCTTTTTAGCTCTTTTTTTATCATCCTGATGTAAAATGGTTTCACCACCCACAAGAAGGTGAAACCATGAAAAGACGCATGAAAATCATTTCGATCTTTCTATTCATTTGGCTTGTATGTCTTTCAACAGATTTGTTTTTAGCACAAAGACATCAAGCCCCAGTCTTTTGTGTTGAAATGACCATGGATGAGGTGGATGGAAAAAGGTATGTTGGTCTTTTTTACCAGGTTTATCATGTCTTGGTGATTGAAGAGGATGCAGTTGAGGTTGACCTTTATGTTGTAGTTCCTTGGTTTTATCGTTATGATGATGTTGTTCGGGAGATGGAGATCTCCCTTCTTTTTTATCTTTCTATCTCGATCATGATGATTAGCATATAATGGCTTAAGAAAGCGATATTATACTTTTAGACTGATAATTTATTCTCATAATATTAGCCAAGATTTCGAGGAAGAAGCGAGGATGTGTTATAATAGATGAGGTGAGTCATCATCAATCACCATGAGAGGTAGAGATGGTTTGAAATGGTTATCCATTGATCTATACACAAGAGTCGTGACGTTTCATGTGTATCCCATTCTTAAGGAGGAATCATCATGATTAATATTTTAATGAGCAGAAGTATTTTAGGTTCAAAAGAACTTGTGAATGAACTTGAACACGTGATCAAAAAGGAACACAAGGTTGCTATTTTGCTTTATTCTTTTTTTGATAAAGATTTACCGACACAAGCTGATTATGAACAATATTATGCATCTGATGGTGAATATGTTCAAAAGATGGTGGATAGTTTCTCACCCTATGGGATTCCATCTTCACACATATCTTTTATTGATTATTATCACGATTCGCATGAGGTCGCAAAAAAGAAAATCGAAGATGCAGACATCATCTATTTTCCCGGTGGTGCGCCCGATCTTATGATGAAGCGTATTAACGAAAAAGATTTAAAGCACAGTCTCGAGGATCATCAAAAAATATACATTGGTTCATCTGCAGGTGCCATGATTCAGTTTAAAACCTACCATATTTCCAAGGACTATGATTATGAACGTTTTTCCTACGAAGAAGGACTTCATTTGCTTCAAGGATTTTCGGTTGAAGTTCATTACCGCAGACGCAAAAAACAAAAAGCAGCGATGCGCAAAGTTTTTCGTGCATTTCATCACCCAATCTTAACGATTCCAGATGATGGTGCGATTATGATTCATGACGATGAGATCACATTGATTGAAACGGCTGATGTCATGTACGATCATCGAGGGATCTTCCGCTAAGATTGAAAATAGTTTCATTTCTTTTCAAGTTAAACAAAGAAGAAGCATAGCTTCTTTTTTTTACTCCTTCAATGAAAATGAAAACGGTTTACGAAATCGATTTCGAAATGCTCATTTTTTCCTTTACAAATCCTTTTTGATGAAGTAGACTATTAAATAGGAAACCGATTTCCGAGAGGTGTCAAGGATGCTTAAACGAACTGTTATCACACAACAAAATGTAGGATACTACTTCCCACTCTTTAATTTAAAGGGGCTAAGATCGTCTATCACACCATATTTTGGCGGTGATCTCAAGTTGGATCATCACCACTACTTTTTAGAACCTACAACTGAAGTTGATCTCTATCAAAACATCATGTCACGAAACGTGATCGTTTCAGTCAACGACAAACATTACTTTATGAATGGTCAAACAGCGCACCAACAACATGACGTTCTCTCGACTGAGGTCGGATTGCTCTACCAAAAGGTGATCAGAAAAAGTGATGCGATCACATTCGAAGTCACTTCATTCGTTGCTGAAAAAGACAATGTTGAACTTCATGAAATCGTGTTAACCAATCCATTGAATCATCCTCTAAACATTCAAGTGACCACAGCGATTCCGATGTATGGGAGAAGCGCTGATAATCTAAGAGATCATCGCCATGTCACATCTCTTTTATCGCGCATTCACACCACGACGCATGGTGTTTTCAATCAACCCACCCTCTCTTTTGATGAAAGAGGACATAAGATTAACCATCACATCTACAGTGTTCAAGCATCCAGTGAACAGATGAACATTCAAGGATTCATACCCATACTTGATGATTTTATCGCAGGAGGATCACTTCATTATCCAAAAGGCTTACATAACCTTAAATCTGCAGGCTATAAAACACAAGGATACGAAGCGATGGGCGCGATTCAATTTGAACCGATCACCCTAGAACCGCATCAATCCATCACACTCTATGTAGGTTTAGGCATTCACGAGAAAAAATCTGAAGCTCATGCAACTCATCAATGGTTGAATCCTTCAGCTTTTCATGATGAATTAAAACGCGTTCAAGATTTTTTTACATCCTACGTATCAGGTTTATCTTTCCATATCGCAGATGCAGCGATATCCAAAAACCTCTCCTGGGTCGTACTCCAGCCCATGCTAAGACGTTACTTTGGTAACTCCTATTTACCGCATCATGACTATGGTCGTGGTGGTAAGGGCTGGAGAGACCTGTGGCAAGATTTACTTGCCTTGATCATGATGAACGACGAATCAGTCAAAGACTTGCTTCACAATAACTTTTTAGGTGTTCGTATCGATGGATCGAATGCCACCATCATCGGTGATCGTCCTGGTGAATTTAAAGCCGATCGCAACATGATCACGCGCGTTTGGTCGGATCATGGTGCATGGCCATTACTCACGGTGAAAATGTATCTTGATGAAACGGGTGATCTTGATTTCTTATTGAAGAAACAGGGCTACTTCCAAGATCAATTCACGCATTACACAAAGAAAACAAGACCCTATACATCCAATCGCGTCTTAACACACGATCACAAACCCTATGAAGGAACCATTTTAGAACATCTTTTGTTACAAAATTTGGTTGGACATCACAACATCGGTGCACACGGTTTTGTTAGACTTGAAGACGCAGACTGGAATGATGGTTTAGATATGGCACATGACAAGGGTGAAACGGTTGCATTTACCCACATGTATGCCAACAATCTTTTAGAACTAGCAGACATGATCAGCCATCTACCCAATGGTTCAATTGAATTATTTAAAGAAATGAAGATGCTTTTATCGGATCGTGTTGATCTAGAACATTATTTTCAAACACTACTCTCATTTACTGGAGAGACCATATTCATCCCTAAAGACCAGATAGTCAGTACATTAAAGAGCCTTGCACAATCACGCATTGAACATCTTCGACATAAGGGTTTCATTCATGATCGTTTCATCAGCTATTACAACAATGATGGTGAAAATGCTGACAGTGAAAAATCATTGAATTTAACAGGTCAAGCGATGGCACTTTTATCGCATACACCGACCGATGAACAAGCTAAAAAAATCGCACACACGACAAAAACGATGCTTTTTGATCGCAAGCGTGGCGGTTATGCACTCAATACAAACTATCACAGTGTATTAACCAACATGGGTCGTGCTTACGGTTTTGCTTATGGTCATAAAGAAAATGGCGCCGTCTTTTCTCACATGGCGATGATGTATGCTTATGGCTTATATCGCTATCATCTTGTTCATGAAGCTAGAGAAGTTTGGGCAACACTCATCAAGCGTGCGATGCATCCAAAAGCTCATCTTCTTGTAGGTATTCCTGAATATTTTACGGACCGTGGAATTGGCATGTATCCTTATTTAACGGGATCAGCATCATGGTTATTAAAACTGATCCGTACAGAAGTCTTTGGCATTCAGATGCGTTATGGCAAACTTTATCTCGAACCAAAACTCACACGAAAAGATTTCTACAGAAACAAAGCTTCAGTGACAACCTATATCTTTAAACAGCTGACAACCATTACTTATCATCGACCACATGATGAACAAGGTCCTTATCAGGTCGATAGAATGCTCATGAATGGTCAAGAGATCAAACAAGGCATCACGCATGTTCAGGGTTCTATTGAGGTGTATCTGCGATGAAATATGTTGACATTCACAGTTTTGATGATATCGGGTATCACAAACTTTTTGCCTATAACACATGGCGCGTCGCCATGCTCAACTATATCGATGAGCTCGAAGTTGAAAACATTGCATATGTCGAAGCGCATGCTGAAACCGATGAAGCATTTGTTCTATTAGAAGGACATTGTGTCCTCTATTTTGCAGAAGTGATTCATGGAAAAATCAAGACCATGTGTTATGAAGTTTTAAAACCCAATAAAGTGTATCGCATCCCCAAAGGTATATATCATACGCACACATTAAGCCATGATGCGAAACTCCTCATCATCGAAGAAGAAAATACGTCGTATCAAAACTCGCCACGTGTCTATATCGATGATGATGCGCGTCAATTACTTCGTCAAGCCTATAAGGAGGCATGTCATGTATAAATTAGTGTGGGAGGATACCTTTCAAAAACCGGGTCGTCCCAATGAAGAACTGTGGAATATTGAAGTGGCTGGACATGGTTTTGGCAATAACGAACAACAGTTCTACACCGATCGATTTAAAAATGTTAATGTTCAAGATGGTATCTTATCCATCGTCGCTCGTCAAGAAAAATTTGAACATCGCAACTACACGTCAGCAAAGTTAACAACGCGTCATAAAAAACATATTCAATATGGACGGATCGAAGTGATGGCGAAACTCCCAACTGGAAAAGGAACATGGCCTGCGATATGGTTTCTAGGGACCAACATCGATGAAGTAGGTTGGCCTGCCTGTGGTGAGATTGATCTCATGGAGCATGTAGGACACAATCCTGAGCAGATTCACTTCTCCCTTCATTCAAGGACCAATCACCACTTGATTGGGAATCAGCCAACACTCGCTCTCAAAATACCAGGAATTTTAAATGGTTTTCATGAATATGCGGTGGATTGGAGCGAACAATCTTTCATCTTTTATATCGATAAAAAGGAAATTGTACGCTTTAATAAAAAGGATTACATTCCGAAAGCTGAATGGCCATTCGATCAACCGTTTTACTTGATTTTAAACCTCGCTATCGGGGGCACATGGGGTGGACCCATCGATGATAAGATTTTCCCGATGACGATGCAATTTCAGTATGTGAAGGTTTATGAAAGAAGTGTATAAGTCTTGAACGATCGTAAAAACATTTACATGATTGCCAAAGAACTTCATCTTTCACCATCGACCATCTCCAAGGTTCTTAATCGAACAGGATCGGTGAGTCAAAAAACACGAGATCGCGTGCTTACCTACATTCAAACGGTGGGTTATGTCCCTCAATCTTCAGCGCGTAAACTCAAATCCAAACGTTCTTATACGATTGGAGTCGTGTTCACTGAAGAATCGAATGTCGGTTTGGAGCACTCATTCTTTTCATCTATTTTGCAGCACTTTAAGACTTATTTGGAAAAACAAGGTTATGAACTCGCGTTTATCGTCACCAAATTAGGTGAACATCAGATGAGTTATTACGAATGGTGTTTGAATAAACGTGTGGATGGTATCTATATCGTCGTAGGCAATTATAGCGATCAAGGTTTATACGAACTGGTTGGAAAAGAGATCCCTTGTATTTCAACCGATATGATTTTACCGGGTTTACACACCGTGATCTCCGATAATGCTCAAGGGATAAGTCTCGCCTTGGAGTATGTCAAATCTCGAATTAGAAAAGATAAAATCGCTTTAATTGCAGGACCCGAGTCTTCAAAAGCCTTTCATGAACGCGTCATGTACTTTCATCAATTTGGTCAAGCTTTAGGGTTTGATACCAAACATGTTGTGTATACAGAGTCATTTGGTTTTACATCGGGTTACCAAGCGATGCAGCAACTTTTAGAGCGTTGTCAGCCAGAAGTTGTCCTCGTCAATTCGGATGATCTTGCACTCGGTGCACTCAAGTGCACACAAGAGAGAGGTCTACGTGTTCCAGATGATATTCAGTTTATCGGCTTTGATGACATCGCATTTGCAAAACATTTTACCCCCAGTTTGACGACGATCAAACAGGATCGAAAATTGCTTGGAGAAACAGCAGCAAGTTTACTCATTCATATGATTGAACATCCGGATGCGGTTGTTCAAGAAATCACCAAATGCCCTGTATCGCTCATTATTCGTGAATCCACCAAGGAGGCATTATGAAACGATGGGTTTCCATGTTGTTGGTCATTCTGTTCATCGTCATCTTGATGGGATGTAAAGAGGAGGAATCAACACCCGTGACAATCAAAGATTATCAAATCACTGCTTATTATACTAAAGGCAATAAAGAATTATTGCTTGCTGAACAACCTGTATTTTACACCGATCAAAACGGTGCGGATCGCATCACCAAGTTATCCATCGATTCCACACGTTTATTTCAAGAGATGGATGGATTTGGTGCAGCAATGACAGAATCATCTGCGTATCTATTTAGTCAAATGTCTGAACAAGATCGTCAAACGGTTTTACAGGACTTGTTTGGTGAACAAGGGATTGGTATCAGTTTTGTGAGACTTCCTATGGGAGCATCCGATTTTGCATTATCCAATTATTCCTATAGTGATTTACCTGAAGGTCAAACAGATCTCGAGATGGCGCATTTCACACTCGAACGCGATCAACAATACGTGATCCCTATGCTTAAAGAAATGCTTGCGATTAACCCGAATGTCAAAATTGTTGCATCACCATGGTCTGCACCAGGATGGATGAAGACAACGGGTACGATGAACGGTGGATCTTTAAAGAATGAATACATGGACGCCTACGTGAAATATTTCGTCAAATTCATTCAAGGTTATGCTTTAGAAGGTATTGATATCTTCGCGGTGACACCTCAAAACGAACCTCTTCATCAAACAACCAATTATCCCACGATGTATATGACCGCACAACAACAATTGACATTCGTGATTAAACTCAAACATGCCTTTGATCAAGCAAATCTTGATACACTGATCATCACTTATGATCATAACTGGGACCAACCCAACTACCCGATGCAAATCTTAGCATCGACCAATGGCTATAATGCAGTTGCAGGTTCAGGTTTTCACTGTTATGGTGGTCAAGTGAGTGCGCAAGCTCAAGTTGCTGAAACATATCCCGATAAAGGTATATGGTTTACCGAATGTTCAGGTGGAGGTTGGGCAACCGATTTTGCAGCAAATATGACATGGAATTTAGAAAATGTCTTTATCGGTTCGATCAATCATTTTGCTAAAGGTGTCTTGATGTGGAATCTTGCATTAGACGACCAAGATGGTCCAAAAAATGGAGGATGTCCCAATTGTCGTGGTGTTGTCACGATTCATGAAGATGGTTCATACACCAGAAACGAAGAATATTACTTCATCGGACATTTCAGTGCTTTTGTCAAACAAGGTGCAAGACGGATTCACACAGAAACAACCAATGTCAATGTGTTTGCAACCGCATTTAAAAACCCCGATGGGTCACTTGTTGTGGTAGCCCACAACAAATTAAGAAGTTCATCATCGATCAATCTCATCATCGATGGTGCAAAAGCAAATATTGAAATTCCTGCATCAACCTCTGTGACCTTTGTGATCACAGAAAAAGCGTGAGACGAACTTAAGAAAAAAAGTGTGATAGGGAACCGATTTCCTTTATACTTTGTTAAAAACAATCGTAAACGCTTACACATGTTACTAAAACGATTTCGTTTCTTAATAATTTCTATTGAAATCGTTTTCAGGCAATGGTATAATTGAGTTGGTTAAAACCAAACTCATATACATAAAATAGGAGGAAAAAAATGAGAAAGTATTTAGTGCTTTTACTAGTAATCGCAGTTGCATTGACAATTGCTGGTTGCGGCAAAAAGTATGAAGCTCTTGACACCAACGTTACTGGTGAAATCAGCATTATGCTTTGGTCTGGTGATGGTCAGTTCTACCAAAATATTGGTAAACAAACTTATGCTCCAGAAGACCTAACCGGTCAAAACCAAGCAACCATCTATGCGGTGGCTAAAGCATTCAATGAAATTTACCCGAATGTTAAAGTCAACGTTTATGCAAAACAAGCTGGTCCTAATGATGGCGGCGTTTCTTGGGAACAAGAACGCGAAA
>DIKN01000110.1 GCA_002424575.1 Acholeplasmataceae bacterium UBA5617
CAAATATATAATACATGCTATAATATGAATAATCTCGATAGATTCGAGAAGTTTCTATGTCCATGATGGCAATCGTCTTTTTCATTAAAAAAGATGCCATGGTGAATCATAACAATCATATCTAACACACGCATGATGCGTTCATAAGGAGATAACGATGAATCAATTATCAGATATCGGATTAACAGGCTTAGCGGTTATGGGTGAGAACCTTGTGCTCAACATGGCATCCAAAGGTTTTCAGGTTACAGCGCATGCTCGTCAGCAGAGCCGTGTTGATGAATTTTTAAATGGTCGCGCTAAACATCTTCCCATTATCGGTACATCCGATCTTAAAACGCTCGTTCAATCACTCAAAAAACCGCGAAAGATTATGATGATGATTAAAGCAGGCGACCCAGTTGACCAGGTCATCGAACAATTATTACCTTTGCTTGAACCAGGAGATATCATCATTGATGGTGGAAATTCTCATTTTCCAGATACTATTCGGCGCACAAAATATGTAGAATCCAAAGGTTTTCTCTACATTGGAACTGGTGTATCCGGCGGTGAAGAAGGTGCACTTTTAGGTCCCTCTATCATGCCTGGTGGATCTCCTTCAGCGTGGCCACACGTCAAACCCATCTTTCAGGGCATCGCCGCCAAGGTAGAGGATTGTTCGATTTGTTGTGACTGGGTAGGAGAAGATGGTGCGGGTCATTTTGTGAAAATGGTGCACAATGGTATTGAATATGGCGATATTCAATTGATCACAGAAGCTTATCATGTGATGCGTGAAATACTTAAATTATCTGCAGATGAGATGGCTGAAGTTTTTATAGCATGGAACAAAACAGAACTGGACAGCTATTTAATTGAAATCACTGGAGACATTTTGTCGTTTAAAGATGAAGATGGACATCCGTTGATCGATAAAATATTAGATACAGCAGGACAAAAAGGAACAGGTAAATGGACAGCAGTTCAGTCTCTTGAAGATTCTGTTCCTCTCACCCTCATCACCGAAGCGGTTTATGCACGCTTTATCTCATCTTTAAAAGACGAACGCATCACCGCTTCTCAAGTGTTCACGTCTAAGCCTATAAAGTTTGAAGGTAATAAGCAAGCTTTCATCGAAAAAATTCGAAAAGCACTTTATGCAGCAAAGATTGTATCGTACGCACAGGGTTATGCGCTGATGCGTGCATCTGCCAAAACGAATCATTGGAACTTAAACTATGGTGGGATTGCATTGATGTGGCGTGGAGGCTGTATCATCCGGTCAGCTTTCTTAGGCAAGATCAAAGAAGCATTCGACTTGAATCCTGATCTATTAAACTTATTACTTGATCCCTATTTTAAACAAGCGATTGAAAACATGACTGATGCATGGCGCGAAGTCATCTCTACAGCCGTCTTGAATGGTATTCCAACTCCTGCGATGTCAGCTGCGTTGAACTATTTTGATTCCTACCGCACCAAAAATTTGCCAGCAAATCTCCTTCAAGCACAGCGCGATTATTTTGGAGCACACACCTATGAACGAATAGATCAGCCCAGAGGTGTATTTTTCCACACCAATTGGACGGGTCGGGGAGGAAAAACGTCGTCGACGACGTACAATGTCTAAAATCAAGAACATTTCACATGAGTGACCACGCACTTCATGTTCATCATCACTGGATCAACACCTATTTTGGATGGGTGTTTTTTCGTTATATCTCCCATCATTTGATATTCAAACAACCCAGAGTGGGGTATCGTTTTTCTTTTTTATCTTCTCATGCTATAATGTGTAACGAAGACCATGAAGGAGGAAGCCATGAATTACCTTAAAAAGCGATACAAACTTTTTCTTTTTATGTTGGCTTTTTGGCTACTATTAAATTTTAATCTACAGCTTGACACAATGATCTTTGGTTTGGTCATAGCCAGTGTTGTGACTGTTTTAGCTTTTCCAGTACTCTATAATGAGCAAGGGTTTCGTTACCGTGGGATTTATCTCCATCGTTTAGTCCTTTATTTTTTTGTTCTATTCTTCGAAATTTTCAAATCAGCTTGCACATACACCATCAACCTGATTTCAAGAAAGTACGAACCAGTTCTTTTTAAAATTGACTTAGATGTCACGGATCCCATTCAAGTGGGGATCGTTGCGAATTCGATTACCTTGACACCTGGAACCATCTCGGTTGAAATTGTCGATCATTCCATCTATGTTTTAACGTTAGCAAAACCGGGGACTACACAAGAAGAACTGGAGAGACCCATTCGTAATTCCTTTGAAAAATTTTTTAAGGTGAAGGAGAAAAAGAGATGAGTACACTTCAACTTTTCTTGTTGATCACCATGATGCTTCTTGTGGTCGGTATTATTGCATCTTTCATCCGTATGATTTATGGTCCAAAACTATGGGATCGTATTTTGATGCTCAATTTAATCTCTGCAAAAGTGGTTTTAATCATTGCGATTTATGCCATCTACATGAACAGCTTAACCTTACTCGATATTGCGATCTCTTATGGCATTATTGGATTTCTCACCATGACCTTGTTGTCTAAATTTATCATGACAGGAGGACGAGAAAAATGAACGTCGTTGCCATGATTATTTTAGTACTCTCTTGGTTTTTCATCATTTTTGGGATGATTGCTGTGTTTGGGTTAAAGAATATGTATGCTCGTATTTTATCATCGACAACCATTGATACAGTTGCAAGTTTCCTTGTTTTATTCGCACTGATGTTTGTATCATCAAGTTTTGTGTTTATCGTTCGCTTTGTGTTGTTGATTATTTTCTTATTGATTACGAATCCCATCTCGTCACACGTCAACATTCGCTCTGCTTATCTTTCAGGCATTCCCATCCATGATAAGGAGGTTAAGCTATGAGCAGTATTTTTAGTACTGAAAACATCGCTTTAGCTCTTCAAATCTTAATGATTATCGTTGCTCTTTTTATCGTTTTTTATGAACGCAATTTTACCATCATTATTTTCATCTCTGTTTTCTCACTGATTGCAGCAACCCTCTACACCATGAATCAAGCTCCAGACGTCGCGATTGCTGAAGTTGCGATTGGTGCAGCCATTATTCCTTTAATTTATGTTATATCGATTTCAAGACAGCGTGAATTTATCGTGCTTGATAAAAGTCGACATGGCTTTGTTGATCCCGATGAAACATTAGAAGGTGTTGTTTATGATGTCTTAAATGAGTTTGTGACAACTTACGACCTCAAACTTAACGTATGTTGTGATATTGAAGGAAAAGAAGAAGATTTGACCAATCAACTCAATGTGGATTTGATTATCAGTTATGATGCAGAACATGATCACTACACACTCAAAGGAAAATCGAGCAGTGTGCTCATGGTTAACCTTAGAAAATTAACAAAAGACCATAAACAAATCTCGGTGGTCACCTTTAAGGATGGTGATCCCATTGATTAAGCGTCTGGTTTTGCTCATCATGCTCGGTGGTCTTCTCTATGGATTTATCCTCGCCATGAATGATTTAGAGTTGGTCTATAACGATTTTGGTAAAGAATATTTTCTTTTGAATGGACTAAGAGAAACAGGTAGTTTGAACTTGGTCACAGGTATTTACTTGGATTATCGTTTGTTTGATAGTCTGTTTGAGGCTGGGATTTTATTGATTGCTGTCTCAGGTGTTATGTGGATCAGTCAACATAAAATTCAAGAAAAGAATGCAAGTTTTATGCTGGATAAACAAAAAACACCCGAACTCTTCATCATATTCTCACGTTTACTTTATCCCATCATGCTTGTCTTCGGTTTTTATGTCATTATCAATGGTCATCTTTCACCAGGTGGAGGATTCCAAGGTGGTGCCATTGTTGCAACCGCGATCTTGATTCTTTATTATATCGACATTACGAAGACCATTGATGTCAAATTGATTTTGACAATTGAAAAAATTTTATTCATGGCATTGGTTTTAATAGGTGCTTTAAGTTTTGTGACGACGGGTCATCCGTTTACTAACTTCATCCGACAACCTGAATATCAAGCCATTTATCTCATGACACTCAATGTTTTAATTGGCGTTAAGGTAGCTCTCGGTTTAACCGCCATTTTCACCGCTTTCTTGAAGGAGGGACGCTAAATGAATCCTATTTTAACGTTTATCATCATTTTAATTGGATTCTACGGACTTGCAACGAGCAAAAACATCATCAAATCCGTCTTTTGTGTCACAATCATGGAAACGGGTATTATTTTACTTTTCCTCAATTTGGGAAATCTAGAAGGTGGGATGATCCCCATCTTAGATCGCCTTGGTATTGCGATTGTTGACCCTATCCCACAAGCGTTGATGATTACAACAATCGTTATCGGTTCAACCATTACATCACTTGCTCTGATGTTGTGTATCAAGATTTTCCACCATTTTGGTTCAATCGAATGGAAAGTGGTCCTTAAACGGGAGGATAAATCATGACTTTTATCCCTCTTTTATTGGTCTTTGTGCCTATATTTACAGCGGTCATCCTGTATCTATTTAAGACAACAAAATACTCATGGATTGTATTTGTCGGTCAAGTTATCACACTCTCTCTTTTCGTGATTTATGTGATAGGTCTACCTGATCATTTGACGCACCTTCTCATCATTGGTGGAACCGATGAAATGATTCGGATCAGTTTTTATAATGATATCACCTCGATATCGTTTGTTGCTCTTACACTATTTATGTGGTTTGTCATTTTGCTTTATACCTATAATACCAACCGAAAAGAGACGAAATTTTTATTCTTTTTGATGTTTTTGGAAGGTATTTTCTTAGGTTTACTACAAACCAATGATTTATTTAATATGTTTGTTTTCTTAGAATTAATCGCCATTTTGGTTA
>DIKN01000078.1 GCA_002424575.1 Acholeplasmataceae bacterium UBA5617
TTATTCCCAGCCATCAATCTCTGTTACGAAAATTATCAAAAAACCGTGCAGACCAGCGTCATCAATGACTTGATTCAAGATGCGGTGGCCATGAATCCAACCCCGATTCACAACCAAGGAAAAGCATCGTTTCAATATGCAACACAAGTCGCTGTTAAACCTCCGACGTTTGTCCTCTATGTTAACAATCCTGATTTCGTTCATTTCTCGTATGAACGTTACTTAAACAACCAGATTCGAAATGCCATTGATTTTACCGGAACACCCATCAAACTCATCCTCAGAAAGAAGGTTTGACATGCGAATCAGTATCATCGGTGGTGGTGCCTGGGGTGCCACACTTGGACAAGTTTTAATCGATAATGGTCATGATGTTTTAATCTATGATGTGAATAGCGATGCTGTTGATAAAATCAACATGAAGATCCATCCCTTTTTCGGTCATACATTGCCTGAAAGCATTCAAGCGACGACCAATCTCATTGATGTCGTCGATTTTTCAACCTATTTCGTGCTCTCTGTTCCAACCAAATTTGTGCGTATGGCATGCCATGAGATCAACCCATTACTTAAGAAACCATCCGTTTTTATCAATGTGTCTAAAGGGATTGAACCGGATACATTAAAACGTGTTTCTGAGATTGTTGAAGAAGAAATCGAGCCCCAGCACTTACGTGGGTTTGTTGTCTTAACAGGGCCATCTCACGCAGAAGAAGTGATTGAAAGAAAACTGACATTACTGACCAGTTCATCGAAGGATGAAGAGCTCGCCAAAGAGATTCAATACATTTTCGCTAACGATAAATATTTACGCATCTACACCTCATCCGATCTGATCGGTTGTGAGGTGGGTGGCGCTGTTAAAAATGCAATCGCCGTCATCAGTGGGGCATGCACCGGTTTGGGTTTAGGTGAAAACGCGCGCGCTGCGGTCATCACACGCGGGATTGTTGAAATCGTTCGTGTCGTTGAGATGATGGGCGGTAAAAAAGAAACAGCCTTTGGACTTACCGGGATTGGGGATTTGATTGTTACTGCATCCTCGGAAAATTCAAGAAACTTTAAAGCGGGTCGTAAGATCGGTTTAGGTATGAAGTTAGACCAAGTCTACGCAACCGAAGCTCAAACGATTGAAGGGATTCGCACGATTGAAGCGATGCATCAATTATCCTTAATCAGACAGGTTGAACTACCCATGATCAATGTCGCCTATGCGATCATTTTTGAAGGGTTATCCGCTGAAGAAGGTTTACAACGTTTACTCTCACGCGATTTAAAAAGTGAAGATTTCTAAATTCATCCTAGGGGGGATATGAAGATGGATTTAAAGACATTTCAGCAAACAAAGACCTATCGCGTCTTAAAGAAAAATCTCTCTCTTTATAGCGGTATAGGTATTTTTTTCATCATTTTATGGATGTATGGTATGATCACTCAAGATGATGTATCCACCCTTTTAGGTGCATTCTTCGGTTTGATCATGCTCGGTTTTTCAATCTATGAGTATCAGCGTATCTTACAAGTGAAACGTATACTTAAAAGTTTTAAAATGTTTCGAGGTCGCATCGTGAATGTTCATGCACCATTCAATTACAAGTGGCCAGTAAATCTCATCGTAGAATTCACCGATCAACAAAAAGAGGTCAAACGGCTTATGACGCATGCCATCATTTATATCAATCACTTAAACGATTACCTTGAAAAACAGGTTAACGTGTATTATTCAGAACAATTTTTATACGCCCTTTTTGATGATCCTGAGGATCTCATTCATTCATAAAAAGAGTTGATATCGTTGTTAACCAGAAGCACTTGTGAAACAAATTGCTTTATTAAGCCATTCTTTTTGTAGAAAAGTACTTCATATGGTTGATTATGAAGTTTTTATTTGATACAATGAAATCACTTTAAGGAGGATATCAAATGAATAAGACAGAATTAATCGCAGTCATCGCTAACCGTGCACAGGTGACACAAAAGGTTGCTGAGGATGTATTAGAAGCATTCACAAGCACCGTATCTGAAACACTAGGAAGACGTGGAGAAAAAGTTGTCGTTACAGGATTTGGTACGTTTGAAGTCAGAAATCGTGTGAAGAGAACAGGCAAAAACCCAAGAACTGGCGAATTAATTACCGTTCCTGAACAAAAATCACCCGCATTCCGCGCAGGAAAATTACTCAAAGAAGCTGTTAAGTAATCGATGGAAACACTTTGATTCATCAAGGTGTTTTTTTTCTTTCTTAGCAGCAAGTATTGTTCATGTATAAGATCATCCGATGAAAAAAGGTTTGATCACCATCCTTTTTCGCGTTATCTTTTTATGATGGAAGATTCGAATGTGTGACCCTCAGGGCTCATATGATTTATCCACCGAGCATGAAAATCGAGCTTATTAGTAGCACTTATGAAATAAGTGGTTTGATTTCAATGATTAACCTTATCCCCATTTAAGCCCTTTAATAAGCCATTTATCCACAAAAGTTGTGGAAAAAACGTGCATAAAGACATGGTAAAATGATAGTGTAAGGTGGTGTTATGAGATGAGCATCTTCATGAAAGCCGCAGAAAACGATCTCGAATTTGTAAAAATTAATATGTCATATATCGACATGGTCGATGAAAAGAAAAAGAGTCTATTGCATTACGCTGTTTTAGGTTCTGCATTCGATGTCATCCATTATCTGTTGGATATGGATATCAATGTGAACCTCGCAGATGATCATGGCGAAACAGCACTCTTTGATTGTGCAAGAAAAGCTAAATTAGACATTGCGAAGCTGTTGATCAACAAATTTGCATCCGTCAATGTAGAAAATCGGATGGGTGAACTACCGATTCATCTCGCAGCATTTAAAGGTGATTTAGATGTGATCAAGTTGCTGATTGAATCCGGTTCATACTTAAATAAAAAAACACAAGAAGACAAACTTCCTGTGCATTATGCCATTGCAGGTGGACGCGCTGAAGTGATTCCATTCCTCCTTAAGGAAGGAAAACAAAACTGGTTTATCCGAGACACCTATGGAAACTCACTCCTCCATCATGCAGCAAAAACATCAAATATCCAAATTTTAGATATGCTTCTCAATCAAAATCTCGATCCGAATGCATTAAATTCATATTTTGAATCACCGATTTTTAATGCGGTACGTTTTGGAACGATTGAAACCATTCGCTTGTTACTCACCGCAGAAGCTTACATCGATATTCATAATCGTCGTTATGAAACACCGATTGATACCGCGATGATTTTTGACAAACAGGATGTCTTAAAATATCTCCAAGAATACATGATTACACCGAAGTATGAACGCCTTGTTCAAAAACAAGCGTTATCGATTGCAGTCTTGAATCGAGATCACGTTTATTTGAGAAAACTGATTGAAAAAGATACACCAATGAAAAAAGATCGACTTCAAAAGACAGCCCTTGATTATGCCAAGGAGTATAACTTAGGTCTTTGTGTCAATCTGTTGCGTGATATTGAAGTCAGTGGAAATGGTTCAAATTAGCACTTCACTCAAGAAGTGCTTCAGTCTGTAGACAAAGTATCT
>DIKN01000015.1 GCA_002424575.1 Acholeplasmataceae bacterium UBA5617
GATGCATCAGGTAAAAATCTCTTCTATGATCCAGATACAGAAAATCAGTTATCAAGAACTGCATTATGCTTCATCGGTGGTGTGATGAAACATGCTCAAGAGTTTTGTTTGGTCACCAATCCTACAGTGAACTCTTACAAGAGATTAGTTCCGGGCTATGAAGCCCCATGTTACATCTCTTGGAGTGATGCGAACCGTTCCACGATGATTAGAATCCCTGCAGCGCGTGGTAAATCGACCCGTATTGAAGTTCGTAGTGTCGATCCCTCATCTAATCCTTATCTTGCCATGAGTGCGCTTTTAGCGGCAGGATTAGATGGTATTCGGAATTCTTTAGATGGTGTGTCACCCGTGAAGAAGAATCTCTTTAAGATGAGTGATGTTGAACGCAAACGTTTAGGTATTCGTAACCTTCCTGAAAGCTTAAAAGAAGCGATTGAATTCTTTTCAAACAGTGACCTCATGAAAGAAACGATTGGAGAAGTCTTATTCACAAAACTCATTGAAGCAAAGACCAAAGAGTGGGATGAATATAAGATGAAAATATCCCAATGGGAACTTGATAAATATTTACCCATTATCTAAATGCACATAAGGGAAACAGCATAGGTTGTTTCCCTTTTTTATCGACACAAATTAGCGTTTTTTCTTAAATCGCGGTGGAATAATTATAAAGGATAAAATGAATAGTAAACTTAATAAAATATATAGGGGTAGATAGTATTCTGTTGCAATATTAAAATGGTAACTATTGAGAAGATGTGGAATAAATGCTCCAGTATATATAGGTTTATCAGCTAAAGATAATAATTTTTTTTCAAGGATAGTTAATGGACAATTGATCAAGAAATACTGTTGTATTGCAACAATAATCATCGCAATCATATGAAAGATTCTAAAATTTGGATTACGAATACTTTTAAATTTAAAGAAAAATCCAAGGTATATATAGAAAAGCCCCAAGAAGATAAACAAAACATAAAGCAGGTGCACAAAAGCAACCAATTTTGATAAAAAGTAGTATTGAGATGTTTGAAGCAGCACAAACACGAAACCTGACACCTACTGTAGTCTGATGGATGAGTATGGAAGCACCCTCTTACTACAACTTCAATATATATCGTTTTATCTCATTTGTCATCGATTAAATTCACGATTCTTATGAATATTGTACTTATTGTTAAATGGTTTCATAAGTGCACATTTTTGGGATTATATGTAAATACTCTAAGTTGTGATAAAATAGAAATTACAATGATACTGGGGGTCCAATCCATGTCAAATTCTGTGATCATTATGACCGATTCAACCGCTGATTTAAGTCTCGATTTATTGAAAAAATATCAGATAACGTCTATTCCACTTTATGTCCACTTTGGTGATACATATTTTAAGGATGGTATCGAAATCACAACACCAGAACTTTATGCAAAAGTCGAGCAAGAAAAAGTGTTACCTCAAACCGCTGCACCTTCACCGGGTGATTTTATGGAGGTTTTTAAACCTCTGATTGATGATGGTAAAGATGTTTTGTATATCGGGATTGGCTCCAATTTATCAGCAACCCTTCAAAGTGCACGAGTTGCAGCATCTGAATTTCCTGAACATAGAATCTTTATCGTCGATTCTAAAAATCTTTCATCTGGGATAGCACTTCTCGTCTTAAAAGCGAAAGATCTTCGTGATCAAGGTTTATCAGCACCTGAAATCTATGAAAAGATTAATGCACTAGTCCCTCAAGTGAGAAGTCAGTTTGCCATTCAAACTTTAGAATACCTTTATAAAGGTGGACGTGCAACAGGCTTACAAGCTCTGATGGGTTCAATGCTTCATATCAAACCCATCATTAAAGTCACCGATGGTAAACTAGGTGTTTATAAAAAAGCCTTTGGTAAAATGAGTCGTGCACTCGATATGATGCTTGAAGACTATGTATCCTTAGGTGATCAAGTCGATCTTGACTATGTCATGATCACCCATTCGCTTGCTGATAAGCATGCCAAATACATGATCGACCATGTGAATACTCACCTTCAACCTAAAACATTAATTGAATCTCATGCAGGATGTGTCATTTCTTCACATTGTGGTGAGGGAACGATTGGTATCCTCTACATAGAAAGGTAAACAAGACCATGATGAAAAACTGGAACTTAAATGATTTATACTTAGGTTTTGATGAGACATTTAATCAAGATCTTAACCGTTATGACAAGATGTATGATGATTATGTATCGTGGATTAATGGTGATTCCTCAAACCCAAAAACGTACATTGAAGGTTATCTGACACGCTTAGAAACACTCACCAAACACGGTAGAACCTTAGGAAGTTTTGTGAATCTAACGATGTCTACCGATGTCACGCACAAAGAAGCACCCATCTATATGGCAAAACTTCAAAAGATATCCCGTAAATCAACCGCTGAAGATGTCAAGTTCTCCAGATATCTCACAACCATTGATTTAAAAAAACTCGCTAAAGAAAGTGACCTCATTTCTACTTATCTTTATCAACTCGAACTCATCCAACAAGATGCAAAACATCTGTTATCTGAAAAAGAAGAACTGCTTTATGCGAAACTAAGAGAACTTGCATCATCCTCATGGGGACAACTTCAATCAATAACCACTGCGAATCTTCCTGTCAAATACCGTGATAAGGAGATTACACTCTCTGAGGTGAGAAACCTCGCTTATGAATCTGATCCTTTAGTTCGTAAGGATGCCTTTGATGCAGAGATCAAATCGTTTGAACTGATTGAAGATACAGTTGCCATGGCGCTTTCAAACATCAAGCGTGAAGTTGTCATCATGAATGAACTGAGAGGTTACACATCAGCACTCGATAAGACTCTAGAAACATCGAAGATGACCAAAGCGACCTTGGATGCCATGATTGAAGCGATGATGGATTTTAGACCCCATTTTGAAGCTTATTTACAGGCTAAAGCAAAATATCTAGGTCATGAAGGCAATCTTCCCTTTTATGATCTTTTTGCTCCGGTTGGAAAACTTGAAAAAACTTATACTTACGAAGAAGCACAAGCCATCATCAAAAAGGCTTATTATGGATATTCAAAACGTTTAGGTGATTTTGCAACCAAAGCCTTTGATAAAGAATGGATCGATGTTTATCCTAAGAAGGGTAAACGAGGAGGAGCATTTTGTTCCAATCAACCTCAACTTCGTCAATCACGTATCATGACAAACTTCACAGGATCACTTTCTGATGTCTTAACACTCGCTCATGAACTTGGACACGGTTATCATGGCGAAGTCATCAGTGATAACAGACCACTTCATTGGAATTATCCGATGCCTTTAGCAGAAACAGCATCCATATTCTGTGAAACAATCGTCAATCATCACTTGCTTTCACAAATTACAGATCCCAAAGAAAGACTATCCGTCTTAGAAAACTCTCTTCAAGGTGATACACAAGTCATCATCGACATCTTATCTCGTTTTCTTTTCGAGTCTGCTCTCTTTGAAAAAGCAGCAGGACCCGTTTCTAAGCATGTCATGAAAGAGATGATGCTTGATGCACAGAAGAAAGCCTACTTACATGGTCTTGATCATCATCAGCTTCATCCATACATGTGGCTCGTGAAAGGACATTACTACAGCGCAGGATTAAATTTCTATAATTTCCCGTATGCCTTTGGCTTGCTTTTTGGTAAAGGACTTTATGCACAATATTTAAAAGATGAAAAGAAGTTCCTTAAAAACTATGATGACCTCTTAGCTTTAACA
The DNA here is from genome assembly GCA_002424575.1 of Acholeplasmataceae bacterium UBA5617. Classification (GTDB taxonomy): domain Bacteria; phylum Bacillota_I; class Bacilli_A; order Acholeplasmatales; family Acholeplasmataceae; genus Peloplasma. Next base: position 3,756 of record DIKN01000015.1, read on the forward strand.
ACGAAAACATCGGTTGAAGCATGTGCACAATCCATGGGAATTGATGTGACCAAGAAAGACTTTTGGATGGATTCACTCGATGAAGTGAAGAAAGATATTGATGAAGTCATTGCATTAATGAAACATTAAAAAAATAGGGGTTCAGCATGTCGCTGCTGAACCCTTTCATCTTTAATATTGATTAATAAATGTCATAATAGGAATGATAAATCGCTCGCTTAGGATAGGATGATATTTTCTATGAAAGAAGATATCAATAACTTCTTGATAGCTAATCGTTATTTTAGGTTCATAATTCTCAGCATAGCGTCCCTGTTTTTTCATGAGATATCTTAAGTTTTGATCAGGACCGAGCATATCTTTGACGATGAATACAAAATCATCTTCTTGAGGTTGATCAAAGACACTGATGGCAGCTTCTGCATGACAAATTCTCATCATATGAGAAGGTTCTCCTTGATCAGAGATGATCCTAACATTTGAAAAGTCTTTTCCTTTGATGATAGGATTGACTTTTTTGAGTAATACCATCTCTTCAACAAGATTATCTTTTTCGATAACATAACCAATCGTTTCGTTGTCTTTCATGATAAGACTTGCTTCGATACCATCCGCTGAAAGTGCATAGACCATATCTTGATAATAACCAATATCTCTTACATCATGAGCAAGATCCTTAAAACGTGTCTCATAAAGATTTAGTAGAGCCTTCATGTTGGCTGTTTGAGCGATTGTGCAACCCTCAAGGGATTCATAATCTTTAACACGTTCCTGATAGCCTACTGGAAAGAAACCTTGTGATTCATAAATATATGATTGATCGGTCTTTAAGATGATCCAAGGGATGCGTTTTTTCGTGCATTCTTCGATAAAGTCTTGAATCAATTTTTTCATCAAACCTTGTCTTCTGTAATCAGGGTGGGTTGCAGCAGCAACCACCATAGGAACCTTAAAGGTCTTGTTGTTGATGACATACGTATTCCACTTGATGTAGAAAAGAGATTTCAAGATACCCTCTTCAAAGACATAACGCATGTTCGTCTCATCATAATGGTTCAAAAAGAAGTAATCACGATATCCTTTTAGGTCTTCTTGAAAAGATTCTTGATAAAGATCATAGGCTTGTTTCATAAAAGGGCGATAATAGGCTGCATATTTCATGTCCTTCATGATGGGATGATACGAGAGTTTAGCTTTTCTGAGTTCTGGCATTCCCACATCTTCTTGACGAGAGATATAGCGACAAGTTGAATAGTATGTTGATGTTGTGAGATGGGCTAGCATCTGATAACACCCAATATAATCGGTATCCGCTTTCTCAAAGAGGAAAATACCCGTTTGATTTAGACTAATCGTTCCAATCGACAGTCCAACCACAGCTTCATCCACCCATAGAAGTGTGACGATATAATGTGCCCCTTTTAAGTAAAGATCCAGTGTTTTATAAAGGGGATTAAAATCTTCAATCGCGCCACCTTGGCGCTGATATTTGATCAAGAAGAGATCGATTTCGCCCATATCATCATGGATTGCTTGTGTGAGTTTATAGTTGTATTGTTTTTTGAACTGTGCAATCAAATTCCGTTTTCGGTGATATTTACTCCCCTTCATCTCCATGAAGGCTTGGGTGTCATAAATATATTCAGATAATTTATCATCTTTTAGAAAAACTAAATCAAAAGGGATGATGTTTTTCATCGCTTCGGTGAGTCCAATGATTCTTGCATGAGGAAACCTGTGGATGATGAAATGAATGCCCTTCACGAAATCTTTTTCACTTCCTGCAATCGGAGGAAACATCCAGACTTCTTGATTTTTCTCGCATTTAATATACCCAACATCGTCTTTCCACATGATCAAAATACAATCGTTTTGTTGCCATGCTAAAAGATTCTCAAAAACAAGTTCTGAAGATAAGTAGTCTTGATAAAAGGGGAGTTTTATCACGTGTGAATCGATTTTTTCTTTATCGTCTAAGGTGAGAGGTTTAAATGAATACATGAGAACTCCTTGCTGATGGTTGCTATACATTAACATGATATCTTAAGATATACGTCGTGTAAAGCAAAATCCATGTATAACATGATAAAATGTTGTATGCTATCTATAAAAGAGTGGAATAGCTTGATAATTTTGACTTAAAAAT
>DIKN01000035.1 GCA_002424575.1 Acholeplasmataceae bacterium UBA5617
CATCCATTTAATGCGGGCTCAGGGTTTTGGGCAAGTGAGCCATGGAGTCAAAAAGAAATGCCTTTGACAGATGAAATCGTTGCTCAGGCAAGAAAAGAATCTGATGTTGCGATTATCGTGATCGGTCGAACTGCAGGTGAAGACCGTGACAACAGCAACACTGAGGGATCCTATCGTTTATCCCATGACGAAGAAGATGTGTTGAAGCGTGTAACGTCGATCTTTGATAAAGTTGTTGTTTTATTAAACACCGGTAATGTTATGGATATGTCCTTTATGGATCGTTATCATGTGGATGCTGTACTCTACTTATGGCATGGTGGTCAAGAAGGTGGACGCGCAGCTGCTGATGTCTTAACTGGCATGGTTTCACCAAGCGGTAAACTTCCTGATACGATTGCATATGATCTTGAAGATTATCCCTCCACAGCAACCTATGGAGGACATGATGAAAGTGTTTATCATGAAGATATTTATGTGGGTTATCGTTATTTTTCAACCTTTAAAAAAGAAGCGGTTCGCTTCCCCTTTGGATTTGGTTTATCCTATACTACGTTTCATCATGAATTGATTTCTTATGTGATGGAAAAAAACATAACGATCAATGTGAAGGTGAAAAATATCGGACATTTTCCCGGTAAGGATGTCGTACAAATCTATGTCCGTCAACCTCAAGGGCTGCTTGGAAAACCCGAAAAAGTCTTAGTGGCGTTTTCAAAAAGCGGTGTATTAAAACCCGGTGAATCAGAAGTTCTTAGCTTAACGTTTGAGGATTACGATTTTGCATCTTATGATGAAACAGGATTAACGGGATATCCATCAAGTTACGTGTTGGAAGCTGGGGATTATGATATTGAATTAGCACATGACGTTGACACATCATGGCACCATATGCATTATTCCGTGAAAAAAACACGGTTGGTTCAAAAACTTGAAGAATCATTAAGACCAGTTAAAACATTCAAACGCATGAAACCCAAAATTATTGATGGACGCATGACTGTTGTCTATGAAGAAGCACCGAGAAGATCCGTCGATCTTTTTGAGCGTATAGAAAAACATCGTCCAGATGTCCTCAAGGCACCCGATCATTTTGTGTCTTTAAGCGATGTTTATCAGCATAAAGCGACGGTTCAAGACCTTGTCGCACAGATGACACAAGATGAACTTGCGACATTGATTCGTGGCGAAGGCATGTCATCTCCTAAGGTAACACCGGGGACAGCAAGTGCTTTTGGTGCAACCTCTGAAGCTTTAGTCCGCTATGGATTACCCATTGTATGCTGTTCGGATGGACCGTCCGGTATTCGCATGGACTCGGGGATGCAAGCAACATCGATGCCTAATGGCACACTATTAGCAGCATCATTCAACACCGAATTGGCCGAAGCGCTTTACTATGGTGTAGGGCTTGAAATGATTGGCTATGACATTGAAGTCCTTTTGGGACCAGGCATGAATATTCATCGTCATCCTTTATGTGGTAGAAATTTTGAGTATTTCTCAGAAGACCCCATCTTAACAGGTCATATGGGTGCAGCTATCGTCAAAGGTTTACAACGTGCAGGTGTAACAGGAACGATTAAACATATCGCACTCAACAACCAAGAATATCGCCGCTTCGATGCTGATAGTGTGGCAAGCGAACGTGCGATTCGTGAAATCTATCTTAAAGGATTTGAGATTGCGGTCAAGAAAGCACATGCAAAAGCTATCATGACATCATACAATCCCATCAATGGTATTTGGGCTGCAGGAAACTATGATTTAATCGCACGTGTCATTCGACATGAATGGGGCTTTAAGGGCATTGTGATGACAGACTGGTGGGCAAAGATGAACGATGATCAAGAGCCAGGTACCCGGACAAACATCAAGGCTATGGTGCGTGCACAAGGCGATTTGTACATGGTTGTTGTTGATGCAAAAAACAATTCACTCAAGGATAACATGATAGAATCGTTTGAATCAGGAGCTTTGAAATTGTCTGAAGCACAATGGGTTGCAACCAATATTGTTTCATTCCTCATGCAATCTTATCGCTATCAAAAAGATATGGGACACCCCATTCAACCGCAACCTACACCACTTCCACTCCCCGTTTTAAATAAGGTTTTTGTCAACGGTGTGCCACTTGAAACCTTCGATCCAAGGGTGACTCATTATACACTTGATGTTTTTGATCATTTCAACTTGACATTTGAAATTGAAGATCACACATCATATCACGTGAAGCGTAATGCACATACAACAGTCGTTTCTTTGATCTTACATCAATGTCAAAATCATTATGTATTTACGAATCGTAAACGCCATCAAAATCGTGACGTCTTCGATTTAAATGTCATTTCCAAAGATAAACCTATCTCCATTTCAGATTTAGCATGGGGAAAAACCCATCTTCATATTGAAAAACCGACATGGAAAAATGCGGAAGTCGATGTCAAAGAAGGTGTCATTCACTTACAAAAGAATGGACTGATCGCGTTTGCTGTTGAGGTTAAGAGCTTCAGCAAGTATATCGTAGAACTATCTATCGCATCCGATGTGTCGAGTTTTGCACAATTGCCATTTTCTATTCTATGTGAAGATCGTGTTTTATCGACACTCACAACAAACGGTACCGATGGTAAGTGGTTCGATATTGCATCACAGATCATTTTAAACCCCGGTGTTCACCGCCTAACATTCAAATCGCATGCAAGCGGATTAAAAATCAAACGGATTGACATCATCAGACATCAATAAAAAAGATAGACCACAGGGAGCCCTGTGGTCTTTATCTTTATACGGGTTTGATGCAATCAGGATGTTCGTTTGTTGCCATATTCACAACAGAGGATACACGATATGCTTTCATCTTGGAAGCATCATAGGGCTTTAGCCATGCTGATAACTCATAGAGGTTTTTGTTTCGTGGATTTAACCACGCCTTTTCAGCTTGTTCATCAAGGATAACAGGCATCCGCTCATGGATGTCTTTCATGAGATCATTAGCTTCCGTGGTGATGATGGTGCATGTATGCAATTTTGTTCCATCTTCACGTATAAATGTACTCCAAAGACCAGCCATAGGAAAGATGGATTCGGATGCAAGTTGTATACGCATGGGTGTCTTACCCTTCTCTGTTTTTTTCCATTCATAAAAACTGTCAGCTAAAATAACACAACGTTTGGTTTGAAATGAAGGTAGAAAAGAAGGTTTTTCATGGAGTGTTTCAGCTTTTGCGTTGATCATTTGATACCCGATTTTTTCGTCTTTAGCAAACGAAGGCACAAGTCCCCATCGCAATGTCCCGACTCTGTTTTTTGCACCATCGTTAATGATGGTGATGACATCTTGTCCGGGAGCCACATTAAATCGAGGGAGATCAAAAGATGTTTTTAAGTCATGAATATCGTAATGATCTTCGAGATAGACACGTAAATCTTCTAAATCAACCGTAATAGTAAAACGTCCACACATGTTTATTCCTCCTTGAATCTATTCCAAAATGTTGTGAGAATGGGGCTTAAGTCTTTAGGCTTCTTCACGATGTCGTAATGCTTCCATTCGGGGGGGAAAAGATTGAGGTAAGTCTTTGTTGTAAAGCGATCATCAATGAGTATTGCGATTCCATAATCTTCATCACGTCTGATCACGCGTCCAACGGCTTGTATGACTTTATTCATCCCGGGATAGGTGTAAGCATAATCAAAACCTTTACCAAAAGCTTGATCATAGTATGTTTTAAGCTGATTGTTGGATTCACTGATCATGGGCAAACCGACCCCAACAATAATGACACCTGAAAGCATATCTCCTACATAATCAATGCCTTCAGCAAACATACCACCCATCACAAAGAAAGCAAGTTGAGAACGCTCGATATTTTTTTTGAATCTTTCAAGGATGAGATCGCGCAAATGAGGTTCCATATCACGCTCTTGAACGATCAGATCACAGGGAAGATCAGAGGGAAGTTCATCGATGATTTGATGCATGTATTGGTAGGAAGGAAAGAAAGCGATATAATTTCCTTTTTTTGCATGAATAACTTCCTGTATAATCGATACTATCGTGTGCTTGGATGCATCACGCATCTGATAGCGTGTATTGATATTGTTCATGACCAACAGTTTTAAACGTGATGGATCAAAAGGAGATCGTATCTTGAGCGTTTCTCCATATCCAGCAGCAATCAATTCCTTGTAATAATCGATGGGATAGAGTGTTGCAGAAAAGAGCACTGTGCCATACGCTTTATTTTTGATGGTATCGTAGATAAATTCGCTCGCATCCAAGCATTGCAGGGTGAGTGCGATGTCATCACCATTGAATGATTCAACATTCGTCACAAATCGATCATTATAAAATTC
>DIKN01000063.1 GCA_002424575.1 Acholeplasmataceae bacterium UBA5617
CTGTCTATTTTCATTGGGCAAGTCAAGCAAAACATGTTGAGATGGATGAAATCGTTGCAGAAATTTATGCGGGTCATCACGTGGATATTATTGCGGAGATGTCCATGACGATTGGTGATGCTCGACAATGGGATTTACCTGGATTAAGTGATGAAGTCTTAAATCGTTTTGAACGCGTTGAAGTGAAATTAGATCCTACACAACAGATCAAGATGATTTATGCATCATGTCAAGGTGTTGAATATATCATCTATTATGTTGAATTTGTGAGAAGAGATGCTGTTCTTAGCGATTATGTTCATGTTGTTGATCATCCCATGGAGATGACATTTCATGAGATCATTGATCACTTAAGAGAAAAAGACTATGTAAATATCTCGAACGCTTTACAGATGAACATGTTCTATGTGGCACATGCACATACGACAGAACTGAAAACAATATCGGATGCATTGAATACCTATATTGAAAATGCGATGCATGACGTGATATTCTTTCATCTCATAGAAGAAGATGCCATTATCTTTATGTATCGTGGAGATGTCTACCTTGTGATCTCACACAATGGAAGCTATGAAATCGTCTTACCAGAACCCATGAGTTTTGATGATTTTATAGCGATTCAAAACTAAAAACGATAGGAGGTATAATCGGATGAAAAAAATGATCATCTTGTTATCCTTGGTTTTGTTTACACTCAGTTTATCCGCATGTCAACGCACCATCACTGATTATCAAGTCAAAGAGGATGGTCTTGTTCGATTTGAATCCCTTGTTTTTCTGGATGAAAATCAAAAAAATGCATCGTTTTTCGTTGTTTTAGAGGATGGGAACCTATATCTTGCAAGATTTTCTGATGATGACGATGAATCGATCATCATTTATCCGATTGCTATCGAGGGTAACTATACGACACCGATCTTCATCGAAGAACCTCTCGTCATTAATTCACGTTATGGAGGTTATTTGGTGGGATCTTTTGAAGGTGAAAAACAGCTGATTTCACTCTCCATGAACCGTGAATTTTTAACCGGTAACATGAATGGATCGATCAGTTTAAGCCCGCTTCAGCATTATATCTATGTGTCTTACCGTTGGATATTAGAAAGTTATGTACCTCATTATAACGACGGAAAAATTGAATATTATGACCAATCTTTAGATTTACTGGATGCTGATGACTTAGATTTAGTACCTGAATTATTGGTCATCTATGACGATCATCTCTATTATGTTTCTGAACTCTATGATGAGTCCACATGGCTTGTGATTGAAGAAAACACCGATGCCACATGGGGCATCATCTATAAAGGCCGTTACAATACACTCAATGTCTCAATCATAACCTCGGATTATCAAATCAAGCAATGTGTCCATGGAGGTCTCTGTACAGATTCCTATCATATCAATGAAGAAGTGATTGCACATCAACCCATTTTTCAGCGCTACATGCCCGGAGAAGTCCCCTTTATTCTTGTTGAGACACAGACACGATTTATCATATTGAATGAAACACAATCGTTGATTTCAGTGGTTGCGAAAAAAGATAACTATGCAGGATACCATGTCTTTGTGAATGGTGAAGGTGGTTATTTAGCGCAGTATCAAATCATCGATGGTCTTATCACTCGTACACTTCATCGCGTGGTGAATTTAAATGATATCTAAAATCCAACAAGGTTTTCAAACACTATTGATTCAGCTTAAAGAAATGGTTATGCATACGTTTGACTTTAAAGGAAAAACAACACTTCAACAGTCAGCTTATGCCCTTGTTTTTCAGTTTCTCATCATCATGTTAACATTGATTTTCTTTTTAGGACAACTGGTCATCATTGTTCCAAGAAACCTCTTTCTAAGCTTTTTGATTTATGCGATCTTATCATTTCCATCCACATTATCACTCATGACAAGACGGCTTCGTGACTCAAAGACGAATCCGTATACGCTTCTCTATTTACCTTTAAGTTATGTGTTATTAATCGTCGTTGGATTCACCATGTTGGTGGGTGAATACATGTCGATGGGGATTATGTTGATGCTTGTGATTTTCTTTTTAAGTCATTTTTACTTGATTGTCTTGTTGTTGTTACCCTCACAAAACAACACACTAGCATAACATCTTTTTCTTCGATTCAAAGAAAACACTTTAAAGAATCCGCTTTCATGGTAAAATAAGGATAAGAATTCCTTACCGGAGGGTGGACTTTTTTATGTTATATGATGCGTATTTATTGAAGAATATAAAACTTAAAAATCGTGTGGTGATGCCACCGATGTGTATGTATTCAGCGAACCATGAAGGTGAAGTCAACAACTTCCATGTGGTGCATTATGGCACACGTGCAGTAGGTGGTGTTGGTTTAATCATCCAAGAAGCAACAGCGATTATGCCTAATGGCAGAATCACGGATCAAGATTTGGGTATTTGGTCAGATGATCATATCAAAGGACTTAAAAAGCTTGTTGACATCATGCATGAAAACGGATCTGTTGCAGGCATTCAGATCAACCATGCGGGAAGAAAAGCAAAAGTCGATCACCCGATTGGACCATCTGCGATCACTTATGGTGGCGATTATCTAACACCTAAAGAAATGACGGTCCAAGAGATTAAAGAAGTTGTGACATCATTCGGTCAAGCAGCAAGACGCGCGAATGAAGCGGGTTATGATGTCTTAGAAATCCATGGTGCCCATGGTTATTTAATCTTTCAATTCTTATCACCTATCTCCAATAAGCGTATGGATCAATACGCTGATGGAAAGATCTTTTTAAAAGAAGTGATGGAAGAGGTCGTGAAGTATTGGCCTAAAGAAAAAGTACTTGTCCTTCGTGTATCAGCGCATGAATATGTTGAAGGCGGTGTGACACCGGAGACGATCAGTGAAGCGATTAACAGTGTGAAAGATCTTGGATTAGATTTAATTGATGTGAGTTCAGGGGGAAATGTCTTGGTGAAGATCAATGCATATCCTGGTTATCAACTCGATCTCGCTAA
>DIKN01000008.1 GCA_002424575.1 Acholeplasmataceae bacterium UBA5617
TCGTTATGAACGTATGGTCAATGCAATATCTCAAGATTTTGTTTTAGAGGATACAGCCATTACCGATGGCATGCTCATCACAGACGTACAAGCAACAGCAACCTTTGATTACTTCAATATCATCATCGGTGATTATACACTCGAACAAGATAAAATACAGTTTGTTTTTCTACCCCAAGATTTGGCACTTTATGTGGCTAACATGGAAATTAGCCGCACATCCTATGCAACACTCGGTTTAGACAATCACGATTTTTCAGACGGATCAGTGTCTAATGTTCGTCGATTAGCATCCGCCATCAAGCTTTTTCATGATGACATCGGATTGTTTTCGACCGCAGAAATTTTTGTTTCTTATTTCACAGGCTTGTTCGATTACATCTTTTATGCCTTACTCATGACACTATTTATGATGGTCTTTACACGTCAATTACCGCTTCCCTTTGGCATGCGGTTAAAATTATCCATCTATCTTTCTACACTTTATGTTTTCGTCGAATTATTAGCCATCCTTTTTGGTGTGGTATGGATTGAATATTTGATTATTCCACTGCTCTATATTTGGCATTTTTGGGCTTATCGTTCCATCAAAATTGTTGATCGGGGGCTTCTTTCATGAAAAAGGATAAATTTCAACTTTTTCTCGAACAATCCAAATTTCAAAACCCTGTGCTCAATCAAGCCGTTTTAAACTGCGTCAATATCGACACCATCGCAAAAACTTGGCATTTTGACATCACGCTTGAGAAGGTCGTTGAACCCGAAGTTCTTTTACCATTTATTCAGCAGTTAAAAAGTTATTTTTTAGTCCCACGTATCTTACAGAGTGTTGAAATTGCATTATCTTATAAGTCTCAAGATCAGTTTGAACAATATGCGATGGCTTATTTTGATTATGCCATTTTAGAACTATCCAAAGAAAAAGCACGTTTTTTAGTCTTAAAAAATTTCAAATCACGCTACGAAAAACACGCATTTATAATCGAGATTGACCAAGACAGTGCGTATGTCACCGATTATTTTGCTGATATACAAACCGTATTTAAACGTTTAGGATTTGATGTCAACATTAAGCATGAAATCATGGTCAGTTTAACACCTGTTTCAAAAATGATTGAATCGTCCATTGTCGAACAAGAAAAAGTCATGGAACAAAAAGTCGTTTATGCGAAACAAGCTAACCGGCAACAGACCGCACGTAAATCTTTCTCAAGAAAATCATCAGCACTCGCTGTACCCATTAAAGAAATCCCCATCGATCAATACCGACTTGACCAATATAAAAATGAAAAAGGTGATGTCGTCTTTCTTATTGAAGGCGTCATTTCTAAGCTGGAATTAAAGCAACTTTCAACCACGCAACTCTTAACGTTTGTCTTAGGCGATGATGAGGATGCCATCTATATCAAACGGTTCATTAAGTTTGATAAAGATCGTGAATTAGCTGATTCCCTGCACGATGGTGACTTTATCCAAGTTGAAGGGCGCGCGAATTTTGATGCATTCCAAAAAGATGTTGTTCTTTTTGCAGATGCGATTCACTACATCGAAAAAAGCAAAAAAGAAGAGCGTATCGATCGCGCTAAAGAAAAAAGAATTGAATTTCATATTCATACAAAAATGTCAAATATGGATGCTGTCACCGATGTGAGTGAGTACATTGATCAAGCCATCAAGTGGGGTCACGAAGCGATTGCTTTTACGGATCACAACGGTTTATATGCATATCCTGACATCTATAAAGCAACAAAAGGGAAGGATATTAAGCCCATCTACGGTGTGGAACTTGACTTTGTGGATGATACCGATTTTAAAATCTCAACGCATTCGAACTCTGATGTCTTACTTAAAGATGCAACCTACGTTGTCTTCGATATCGAAACAACAGGATTATCAGCAACCCGTGATAAAATCATCGAAATTGCTGCTGTTAAAATCACAGCGGGGACCATCGTTGAACGCTATCAATCGTTTATTAATCCAGGTGAATCACTGTCGCATTTCACGACGGATTTGACAAACATCACCGATGACATGCTTGAACATGCGCCATCCATTGAAGAGGAATTACCACGCTTCTTAACCTTTATTGAAGGGTCTGTTTTGGTAGCACATAATGCCCTTTTTGATAGTGGTCATATCCGTGAAAATGCCCTTCGCTTAGGTCTTTCGTTCACCCATGAAATGATCATTGATACCCTTAATTGTGCGCGTTATTTTTACAACAAAGAATTGAAGCGGTTTAATTTAAAAGCGGTCGCGAAATATTTCAAAATCAAACAAGAATCGCATCACCGCGCGGAAGATGATGCGTATGTCACCGCTCAAATCTGGCTTCTTATGATGAATGAACTTTTATCGAAAGGTATCAAAACCTATCAACAGATCAATCAATTTATCGATGATAAAGAATCATGGAAGCACATCATGCCTTATCACGTGATGGTATTAACTCAAACACAAAATGGGTATAAGAATTTATTTAAACTGATCAGTGATGCCCTCACCACCCATTTTTATAATGGACCAAGAACGTTAAAATCAGTTCTTGAAAAATACCGTGAAGGTTTATTGGTTGGTAGTGGATGCTCGAATGGTGATGTTTTTGAAGCTGCAAAAAATGCATCAGATGAAGACTTGAAACAAGCAATAGCTTATTATGATTACATCGAGGTTCAACCTCCACAAGCATATAAACACTTGAAAGAAGATTTAGGCGCACAAGCCGATGAAATCATCGAAGCTATTATCACTAAAATCGTCCGTTTTGCAAAAGAGCAAAACAAAATTGTGATTGCGAGTGGTGATGTCCACTATCTTGAAAAGAAAGATGTGCTTTACCGCGAAATCTACATCAGAACACCACTTGTCGGTGGGGGTATTCATGATCTTGCACGCTACAATACCATGCCTGAGCAGTATTTATTGACAACCGATGAAATGATGAAATCGATGTCTTTTTTAGGCAAAGATCTCGCCTATGATATCGTCATCAAAAACACACATATCCTCAATGACATGATTGACAAGATTCAAGCCTTTCCTAAACAGCTCTATTCGTTACCTAATGATGCATTTAAAGATTTGCTTGGTATTGAAAGTATTGCTGATGAAGTGAAACGCTTAGTTTATGATAAGATGCTATTTCTCTATGGATCAACCCCCCATCAACTTGTTCAAGATCGCGTTCACCGTGAACTTAAAAACATCATCGACAATGATTTTGCACCTAACTATTACATTTCACATCTCTTGGTTAAAAAGTCACTTGAGGATGGCTACTTGGTTGGTTCCCGCGGGTCCGTAGGGTCTTCCTTAGTCGCAACCCTTCTTGATATCACCGAAGTGAATCCACTTAAACCTCATTATCGGTGTCCACATGGTGATTTTACGGTCTTTCATATGACCGATGAAGAAATCCTTCATTATGGTCTCACACCTGAACAAAAAGCCTTTCAATCATGGATGAAAGGCATTCAATCAGGTTACGATTTACCGAACAAGAATTGTCCGATCTGCGGTGAAAAACTCATCAAAGATGGGCATGATATACCCTTTGAAACCTTCTTAGGCTTTGATGGTGATAAAGT
>DIKN01000062.1:0-291 GCA_002424575.1 Acholeplasmataceae bacterium UBA5617
TTTCTTTTTAGGCGCTTTCTTCACTTCAGGTGCAGGCGTTTTTTGTTCGTGAACGTTATCACCAAGAATGGTTTCGTTTTGAATGCGCATGTTTTCAATCTTGATGGTCTGCAAATCGCCGTATTTCTGGGCGAGGGTTAATGCAACACCGGGTTGATTGGTGTGAACGTGAACCTTGAGCAGATCATCGTCAGTAACAACCACCAATGAATCACCCATTTGAGAAAGCGGATCCTTCATAAAGTTTTCATTAAACTTTTCAGGCTTATGAAGCTTCACGATAAATTCTGT
>DIKN01000062.1:356-2835 GCA_002424575.1 Acholeplasmataceae bacterium UBA5617
CATTTGACCTTCAAGTGCCATGACCCAACCTTCAATAATTTTAATAAATCCAGCACCACCAGAATCCACGACACCCGCTTCTTTTAATACAGGTAGTAATTCTGGGGTTTTAATTAATGTTTCTTTTGCTTGTTCGAGATACATCTTGAGTACATCTTCAACACTATGTAAGTTATTGGACTCACGGACAACCTTTTCAGCGGATTCTCTAACGACGGTAAGGATAGTTCCTTCAACAGGATCCATCACCGCACGGTAAGCCATCTGATAACCACCCACGAGTGCTTGAATAAACTCTTGAACAGTTGCAGAGCCGTTATCAATCTTTGCGATTTCAGAATAAACACCGCGGAAAAATTGGGACAAGATGACACCAGAGTTACCTCGAGCTCCCATGAGTAAACCACGCGATAGAATTTTTGAAATATCAACGATGGATTGAGAATCTAAATTATTGACTTCTTTAATGCCGGCCATCATCGTCATCTGCATGTTTGTACCGGTGTCTCCATCGGGTACTGGAAATACGTTGAGATGGTCAATTTCTTTGTGATTGTTTTTAAGGTTGACTGCGCCGTTCGTTACCATTTTCTTAAATAGAGTTCCACTGACTGTCTGATTCGCCATACTGAACCTCCCTCTATATTTTAGAAAAATTGATCGTATATTTAAATGGAATAAATGACTGATAGGGTGCACTTCAAATTGATACTTTTTTAGTATAGCATTTATAGTTTGAAATTACAAGTATTAATTGAACCATAAATCGCCAACTGTATTATATCATATTTCTATGAAATAGTTCAATGTTTCGAAGCATTTAAGAAACGGTTTGTCCGATTTTAAGAGTCATCTCTATCTTTTCCATTTTTTCCTTCATGATTATGCGTTTGGTGGTTGCAATTTTCATTTTTTTATGTTAAATTAGGTTGTGCAGTTAGGAGTGAGAATATGGCTGAATGCTACGTAACAGGTAAAAAGACTGTCTTTGGTAATAAGCGCAGTCACGCATTAAACGCGACGCGTCGCGTATGGAAGAGCAATCTACAAACCATCCGCATTAAGGACGAAGACGGAAAGATCATCAAAGTTAAGGTCTCCGCTCGCGCACTTAAAAAGAACAATTTAGAACGCGTTTAAAAAATAAAAAGGCAAATGCCTTTTATTTTTTTTATTCAACTTTTAATCGACTCAATCAGAAGACATCGTCCTTCATGGACATGGATGATGCCCTTCTCTTCAACCACTTCATTGGAGATGCATAAGGGATCATAAGTCATCAGTAGATATGAGGATAAGGGGTACTTAAACCCGATCAAAGAAAGCCGTGCTTTTGGATAGGCAAATAGGTTGACATAACCTTTGGAACTGACATCATGGATGCCTTCTTGAAGCAGTGATAGGCGTGAGTAATCATCGACGATTTTAAGTTCAGGAAACTCATCAAAAAACAGTGTATGAGCGATGAAATGCTCGATGCGCTCGCCACCCAATCCACCGATTAAAATGAGCTCATCTGGGTTCATTTTTTTAGCTTCTACGAGAGCTTGATGTGTATCGGTGACATCCTTGATGGGATTTAATCTTATCACATGAAGATTGATCAGCATGCTTTGGTTGGTGAGTGAATCAAAGTCACCCACTGCAAGATCAATTTTAATGCGCTGTTTGTATAAAGCAAGCACTGCTTGATCGACAGCAATGATGACATCACTTTCCCGAAGAGGATAGATCTTTCGGATATCTTTAGGTGTAGGGTATGTGACAACAATCGCTCTCATCGTAAGCCCTCAATCCCTTGTTCACGATGTTCAAGGTTAAAGAGATAAGATCCCGCAACCACGATATCAACCCCTGCTTCTTTGGCGTAATGTATGGTTTCATCGTTGACGCCACCATCGATTTCAATCGCGAAATGGAGCCCATTTTCTTTTCGAATCTTGACTAAATCTCTCACTTTATCCATCATCTCAATCATGAAAGACTGACCACCAAAACCAGGTTCAACGGTCATTACTAAGATGAGTTGTACATCATGTAAATAGGGGATAATCGTTCTTATAGGTGTTTTTGGTTTCAAAGCAAGGCCAACACCAACTTTTTCTTTTTGAATCGCTAAAACAGCCTCTTGCACATGATTGGATTCAATGTGAATGGTGATAAACTTCGTTTGTGGAAAAACAAATTTAGGGACCCACTGGAGTGGATCGGTGACCATGAGATGCACATCTAAGGGCAGATGTGTATTTTCTTCAATGCTTTTTGCAATCGCAGGTCCAAACGACAAATTGGGAACAAAATGTCCATCCATGATGTCTAAATGGATATAGTCAGCTTGACTAACAGATTTCAGTTCATCTTTGAGTGATGTGAAATTAGCGGTTAAGACCGAAGGTGCAACTTTCATGGTTCATACCTCCTAATACTTTTCTTTTTGAGACTTGATTTCTTCGATAAAACTGAGGTAATTTTCATAGCG
>DIKN01000062.1:2968-7219 GCA_002424575.1 Acholeplasmataceae bacterium UBA5617
GGGGTATCGACGATATATCCATCGTGAATTTCATAGAGTTCGGTGTGACGTGTCGTATGTTTTCCGCGCCCTAAAGCTTCAGAAATCTCTTGAGTTTTCAGTTCAAGTTCAGGCATCAACGCATTGAGTAATGTGGATTTTCCAACCCCAGTTTGACCAGCTAAAACACTGATTTTATCTTTAAAGACATGGGTGAGTACATCAATCCCGATTTTTTGTTTACTGTTGACATAATAAATCTCATAACCTAGCCCAGCGTAATAGGCAAGTTTTGATTGGAGATCATCAAGTGTTTTCTCATCCACTAAATCAATTTTGGAGATAACCAAAATGGGAACAAGATGCTCCTTATGCATAATGATTAAAAATTTATCGAGAAGATTAAAACTAAAATCGGGACGAATCGCTGAAAACACGAGTATGACCTGATCGACATTTGCCACATCAGGACGAACAAGATCGTTTTTACGTGGTTCAATTTCACGAATCACTGTTGTATCGTCTTCATCATCATAGATGACATAATCCCCAACTTTGGGGCTTATTTGCACGATTTTGACGTCTTTTTTGGTCTTTTTGGTCAACTGTTTGTTAAAAACCGATTTTTCATCGAGCTTCATGTAGCGCAGTTTTCCACTCGCATGTGCGATGACTTCTTGTTTAGACTCCCAATCGATGATGGTGTAATGATTGGAAATCATCTTTTTGATAAATCCTTTTTTCAAATGAACCTCCTAAGTCAAATGTTGGCTTCTTAATTGACCACATGCTGCATTGATGTCGTGGCCTTGTTCTTTGCGCAACGTCACTTGAATCTTGTTTTTCATGAGAATGTCATAAAATGCTTCCATCGTCTCTGTCTTACTGCGTTTATATCCGGATTCTAAAACTTCGTTATAGGGGATTAAATTGACATACACATTAAGTCCGCGTAAAACGCTGACCAATTCACGCGCTGTCTCTTCAGAGTCATTAAGTCCATCGATTAAGATGTATTCAATGGTCACACGTCGCTTAGCCACCGATAGATAATACTTGATGGCACCGATGACATCTTCAATGGGGTATGCTTGGTTGATTTTCATCAATTTAGAGCGAATGTCATTGTTTGGTGCATGGAGACTGATCGCTAGATTCACCTGTAAGCCCATGTGCGCATACTCTCTAATTTTTGGCACAATACCCGATGTGGATACGGTGATATGTCTAGCACCAATAGCAAGTCCTTTAGGATGGTTAATCGTGGACAGAAATTTGAGCAAATTGTCATAATTGTCAAACGGTTCACCAATACCCATCACGACCACATAAGAAATCCGTTCTTTAAGGATTCGTTCGGTTTCGATGATCTGCGCGATGATTTCACCCGCATTTAAATCACGCTTCTTCTTTAACAAACCTGAAGCACAAAAGGAACATCCAATGTTACATCCAACCTGTGTGGTCACACAAATGGAATTGCCATAATGATGTTTCATGAGAACCGATTCAATCAAATGTCCATCGACTAAACCATAAAGAGCTTTCACGGTTCCATCGGCACTGATATGCTTAAGAACCAACTCTAAAGCTTGAATCGTAAAATGTTCTTTGAGTAGTGCAACCAAATCATCGGGTAAATTGGTCATCTCATCAAAGGATTGTACCTTTTGTTTGTAGAGCCATGACCATATTTGATCTGCACGGTATTTTTTATGTCCTTTTTCAAGGAGAAATTCGACCAACGCTTCGTGCGTTTGATTATAGATTAACATCTTATCACCTGTTCATTATTATACACGAAATTTCATCCTTACCAACGAAAAAACCTGACGAATCAGGTTTTAACTGCGAATCGTAGCTTGGTAACTGAAGGCGAGTCGATTGGTAATCTTTTTCATGACTTGATCGACATCTTCAGCGCTTAATGTTTTATCTTTATCGTTGAACACGAGGGAAAACGCAATCGATTTTTTACCCTTTTCAATCGATGATCCTTGGAATACGTCAAAGACGTCAACCGAAACAAGAACCTTGCGGGCGGTTTGTTCAATCATACTCACCAGTTCCCCTGATGTGACTTTTTCATCGACGACAATCGCTAAATCACGTGTGACATTGGGGAACTTGCTGACGGGTTGATAGGTGATCTTAGGTTCTTCGATCAATAGATGACTCAAATCCAGTTCGAGAACAACGGTATGGTCAATGCCCACACGTTTTTCTTCGTTGGGGTGAAGTTCTGCAATTTGTCCAATCACAGCATTCTTATACAATATATCCGCTTGTTTATAGGGATGATAACTGCTCGTTCGATCGGTTGATTTAAATTCAAACGCGATACCTAGCGGTTCAAAAACAGAGGTTAATAGACCCTTTAGAACGAAGAAATCTGGTGTGACCTGTTCCTTTTTCCATGGATTGATGTGCCATGTTCCACTCATGGCGATACCTAAATGGAATCGCTCTTTACCTTCAGAAAAGCAATTTCCCATTTCAAAGATCGAGACATTGTTGGATTGACGCGATTGATTAAAACGAATCGTTTCCAAAAGACCATGGATGATCGATTGACGGAGTGTTTTCTTATCTTCAGATAAAGGCATAATAACACTGACGGGATCTCCCATCACCTGATAGCGATGAACCTCAGAGGGTTCTAGAAGGGAGTATGTGATGACTTCATAGAAACCAAGATTGGACAGATGATGTCTTAATTGACGAAGTCTTTTTTGTTTGTGCGTCAATTTTCCTGGCATTGGTTTATCGATCGCGGTCATAGGAATCTTATCGAGTCCATGAATGCGTGCGATTTCTTCGAGGAAGTCTGCGTCCATGATCACATCCTGACGCCACGAAGGTGCTTGCAGACGGTAATGCGTGGGTGTGATGTCCACATGATAATGATAGGATTTAAAATAGGATAATAAGCTTTGTTCAGGTATGATCGTCCCCAATGCTTCCTGAAAGTAATTCTTTTCAATCTCAACGATTGGATTTTCATGGGTGGTGTGAATGGATTCAGCAATTCCTGTGAGGATGGTGGCATCCGCGAGTTCGATCAAAAGTTCTGTTGCCCGTTCAAGACCTAATCGCACACGGGTTTCATCGATACCTCGCTCAAAACGAAGTGAAGAATCACTTCGTAAATTGAGGCGTTTACTCGTCTTTTGAATGCGTTTGGGTTCAAAATAAGCAGCTTCGATGATGACAGATGTGGTATGATCATCAATCATCGTGTTTTTCAGTCCCATGACACCTGCAATCGCAACAACATCGTTGCCATTGGTGATGACGACATCATCTTTTTCTAACACACGTTGTTGATCATCGAGTGTCACGACTTCTTCACCCTTCTTCGCATCGCGAACAAGGACATGGTTTGTCCCAAATTTTTCAGCATCGAACATATGAAGCGGTGTTCCATATTCGATCAAAACATAATTGCTGATATCAACAACATTATTGATCGGATGGATATCGGATGCAATCAGTGCACTCTTTAGCCACCAAGGAGATTCTTTGATCGTTATATTTTTGACATAACGCGCGAGGTAGCGTCCGCATCCTTGAGTCTCAATTCTGACGGTTAATGGATTCTTAAGGGATGTTTCTTTGATGTTAAATGATGGTGTTTTCACATCTTGGTTGGTCATAGCGGCTAAATCATAGGCAAAACCGAGATGGGATAATAAATCACCACGATTGGGTGTCAATTTGAGTTCCATCACCCATCCCTCTTGGGCAATCACATCGAGTGCGGGTGTGCCGATGGTCTGCGGTTGATCAAAATAATAGATCCCATCTTTAAACGGTTCAGGGATGACACTGTCTTCAAAACCCAGTTCACGGAGTGAACAAATCATGCCGTTCGAGTCAACACCACGGATTTTTGATGATTTGATTAAAAAATCACCTGGTAAAACTGCACCCACTTGTGCAACGATCACATATTGACCTTGATCCACATTAGATGCTCCACATACGATCTGTTCAACACGATCACCGAGATCAACGGTCGTCACATGAAGATGATCCGAATTGGGATGATCTACACATGTTAAAACATGACCAATCACGAGTTTTGTCGCTGTGTTTATCGGTTGAAAAGATTCGACTTCAATGATTTTTTGATTAGTAAGCTCAAGCATATTTGATGGGACGTTCACCCATTTTTTGAGCATCGATTCAAGGATTTTCATCGGTTAACCCCCTTAAATTGCTTTAAAAAGCGTAAATCATTGGTGTAAAAATGACGGATATCATCGATGG
>DIKN01000074.1 GCA_002424575.1 Acholeplasmataceae bacterium UBA5617
GCACTCTCCCTCGTCGGGCGTGCTTTTTTATTCTACCACTTGCAAACTACGTTTGTCAACAGTTAAATCGACTTTTTTAGGATTCATTTGTTTTGTGGATTTTAGTCCAGCTCTTTTGGGAGTGACCTTTATCATTCTATCGTATTTAAAACTTAAAGTCAATACTTTTGATAACAAAATTTGATGTCGTTTTTTAAGGTGTCATAATGGCTTTAAAAAGCCCTCAAGTGTCTTTGAAGGCTTGAAGTTCAAACTGATAAAAAGAATGAAATCAAAGAAAAAGGGATGAAGCCATCATCCCTGTATGAGTCTAATGATGTCGTTGTATGTGACAAAGACGAATAAACCGATAAGAAGGAAGAACATGATGTTATTGATCGTGTTTTCGATCTTGCGGTTCAGTGGTTTACGTGTGATGGCTTCAACGCCGAGGAAGACAAGACGTCCACCATCAAGAGCAGGAATAGGCATGAGATTGAGTAGTCCGATATTGATTGATAAAAATGCTGTGAAACTTAAAATGGACAGAAAGCCTTGTCGTGTCGTCTGAGAAACAAGACCAAAGATGCCTACTGGACCAGATAAATCACCTAAACCTAAATTCTCATGTCGATCGAAAAGAAGTCCTAATGTGTTCAACACCTGGCTGACATTGCTACCAACTTCTTTGAAGGGGTAGAGCAGGGTGTATCCTAGATTAAACGATGATGTGGGTGATATACCGAGTTGAAAAACAAGCCCTTGATATCCAAGTTTGATCAATGCACGTTCACTAATCATATCATACGTTGTTTCTCGTTCAACACCTTCTCTTAAATAGGTGATTGTCAGCGTTCCTGCGGTGTTATCGCGAAAGAACTGAATGATATCGTCCCAATCATCGATAGCAACCTTAATATCACCGATTGAAAGATGTGTGATGATATCCTCAGCTTGAAGATCACCTTGAGTGGTTGCACGACCCGATGCCTGACCAACAATCGCTTGATCGGTGTAGCGTATGCCATCCGATGTCACATTGGTGAACCCTGCAGTTTGAATAATCACGATGACCGAAGTGGATGCGTTGAATGTTTCATCCTCACGCGCATAAGATAAGGATAGATTAACGCTCGTTAAACTTCTCATCACAGACGATAAATCATTCCAGCTGGTGATAGGCTCACCGTTGATGTCAATGATATTATCACCAACTTGTAATCCTAAATCAGCTGCAGGTGATCCGACGCCTACAAAACTGATTTCACTTGAATCAAGATTGGGTTTCAAGACAAAGAATCCAACAATCAGAAATAGAATGAATGCTAAAATAAAGTTCATAAAGGGTCCAGCAAATATGACGAGGAAACGTTGCCACAACGTTTTACTTTCAAAGCTCTTTTCGTTGGGTGTGATCCACATTTCGCGCTTTTCAGATAGACGGTAGATGGCATCTCTTAATACCGATAGACGTTTAATGTCACCACCAATATCTAAATCGATATAGAGTGGATCAAAATCTTTTCCATATAAATCATATGCTCGAACCACACCGATCATATCACTTGGAATGGAATCGGTTAAATGGATATGAGTGACTTGACCTGATTGGTTGAGTTTGACTCCAATCACTTGGTCTTTTTTGATTAAAGCATCCGAAACAGCTTCTCCGGCCATGGAAACAAATCCACCAATTGGAATTGAACGAATGGAATAGACTGTTTCTCCGCGACGTGTTTGCCAGATGACTGGCCCCATCCCAATCGCAAATTCGTGACATAGTATTTTGGCGCGCTTAGCAAAATAGAAATGACCCAATTCATGGATGAGAATAATCACACCAAGAACGAGAATAAAGACAATTAAATTAAGTAAAAACATAGACTACCTCTTTTCATAACGGTGGAAGAGTTCTTGTTGAACATCATGGTCCGTCTGGATAATGGTTTCAAGTGTGGGATTTTGCTGATTTTTAAATGCATGTACGGTTTCAATGACGAGCCGTTCAATGTCTAGAAATGAGATTAACCCTTTAAGAAAGAGTTTGACTGCAGCTTCATTGCTGGCATTCATCACCGTAGGAAGTAGTCCACCCTCCATACCGACCTGATAGGCAAGTTCAAGGAGGGGATATCGTTTGAAATCCATTGGAGAAAAATGCATAGTCGTAAGTGTCAAATGCTTAGCATAAGATGGATGCTTCGGGTGGTAAAGTGCATAAGCTATCGGTATACGCATATCCGATGGTGAAAGACTAGCCTTGATAGTACCATCGTTGAAATAGATCAGACCATGCACAACTGATTCTTGATGAAGTACTGTTTCAATCTTGCTGTAGGGCAGATGAAATAGATGGTGTGCTTCAATCACTTCAAGCCCTTTATTCATCATTGTTGCACTATCGATGGTAATCTTAGCACCCATCGACCAATTGGGATGCTTGAGAGCATGCTCAACGGTGACATCACTGAGTTCATCTCGACTTAAATTGCGAAAACTTCCTCCACTCGCGGTGATGACGAGGTGATGCACATCGTGGATGGATTCACCTTTTAACAGTTGCCAAAGTGCAGAATGTTCACTATCAATGGGATAAAGGTGCACCCCATGAGTATCAATCAATGTGTTGATGATATCTCCTGCCATAACAAGGGTTTCCTTGTTTGCCAGTGCAATATCTTTTTTAGATTGGATGGCCAAAACAGTGGGCTTTAAGCCGGATGATCCTGAAAGTGCATTGATCAATAAACCTTGCTTAGGATAACTAGCAAGCGTCAAAAGACCTTCGTCACCCCACACAAAATGAATATGGGGATAACGTTTTTGATACATTGCAAGATGAGCTTCTTCTCTTAAGCATGCGATTTCAACCGAAAAGCGTTTTAGAATGTCATCATTGATGTTGTGGTGATGTGACAATGACACACCCACGAGTTGAAAGGATGATGAATCCTTTTCAATGACATCCAAGGTCTGCATTCCAATCGATCCTGCAGCTCCTAAAAGATAGAGATGTTTCATACGATAATGGCTGGGAATGCACGATAGATGAGAAGAAATACAGCGGTTAAGAACAGTGCAACAAACAAGACTGAATCAAAGCGATCGAGCAGTCCTCCATGACCGGGTAAAATGGTGCCAAAATCTTTAATGTTATAGGTCCGTTTAAGGCGTGAAGCAACGAGATCACCGATTTGTGCAAAAATGGTGCCTAAGAACGTGACTGGAACAATAATGAGTGCTTGAACCCATAGAGGGTTAGATTCTCCTAGAGATGAGAAATTATCAAGAAGGGTGAGTTCTCCTGTTGAGTTAAGCATATCGCCAAGCCATGTCCCCGGATAAAAAACGTATCCATAAAAGAGAGCAAATGATGATGCGATAATGGTTGCAATGACTGTGCCTGCGATGGCTCCTTCCCATGATTTTTTAGGTGAAATGTGTGGAGCCATTTTATGTTTACCAAACTTCATCCCAAATAGATAGGCAAAAATGTCGGTTGCTGATGTGATTAAGAAAAGGTAAACAATAAAACGCACACCGAGGAAACGCAAGATGACAATGGAAGCTGCACCGAGTCCAATATAGTTGACAATTGTTAAAGCTTTACCCACATCTTCTCCATTAAAATCTCTAAAAAGAACGAGAAACGAAAATAAGACGAGGGTGATGAGTGGTATGGTAATAGAAAGTGCCCCATTTGCTTGTAGGGGATTATGTTCAGGACTGCCTAAAACACCACCTACAGAAAAGAAGGTCGCCAAAGCGAGCAGTGATATCCCAATTTTTGGTAGAACTTGAAATTTCTTTTTGCTTTCATACATTCTGATCAGTTCATGTGCTGCAATGAGAACAAAGATAGACATCACCACTTGGAATAATTCGAGAAAAATCTCGATACTGACAATGGGGATGAGTATAGTGGCAAGAACTAGTCCGGTAATTAAACGATCTTTCATGATGACAATCCTCCAAAACGACGCTGACGTTTTTGATAGCTTTTCAGTGCTTTAATGAGCTGTTTTTCGTTAAAAGCTGGCCAATGTACTTTTGCAAAATAGAACTCTGCATAAGCAACTTGCCATAATAAAAAATTAGATAGTCGCATTTCACCACTCGTTCGGATGAGTAAATCAACCGGTTCTTTCACCATAAGTTCTTTTTCAAGTGATGCGGGAGTAAGTGGTTGTGTTGCACGGTTAGCAGCTGTTATGATTTCATCATAAGCACCATAATCAGCACAAATAGTGAGTTCAAATCCAGTGTAGTCTTTTGTTTTCGCTTCGATATCTTCAATCACGTCGAGCAGTTCTTTTGAGAAACGATCACGTCGACCTGCAAATGTAATTTTATAATCGATTTCTTGGATACGATGTTTATTTTCATGGTACATCTCAATCGGTTTGGTCATCAAATAATGAACTTCATCTTCAGGTCTCTTCCAGTTTTCGGTAGAAAATGCATAGACTGAAAGTTTTTGAATTCCCCATTTTTTACATGCTTTCGCGACAGAAAATAGGTTTCTTCCGCCCATATAATGTCCAAAAGACCGGGGTTGTCCCAGTTTTTTTGCCCAACGGCCATTACCATCGAGAATGATTGCGAGATGTTTGGGTATATTGGATAATGTCATGATTGGTCTAATCGACCATTCACCTCAATTTTCTTAGGAGACATTCTCCTACTTTTTACATTATACATGATTTTTATCAACCTGAGGTAGGTAAACACCGTTTTAATACATTTACCCAAAATGCTAAGAAAAAAACCGTATCTCACGAGAGATACGGCTTGATGTTAAATTTTGAGAAGATCTTCCGACTTAAACTTCACTTCATCATCGACTTTTTTGACGAATTTATCGGTTAAATCTTGAATGTCTTGAAGATAACCTTTTTCGTCATCTTCGGGTAAGTCAAGGCGTTTAATGTGCTCGTTGCCATCGCGACGAACGTTTCTAACGCCTACTTTTGCATGTTCACCCAGCTTCTCAACTTCCTTAACCAAATCACGACGTCGTTGTTCAGTCAGTGGTGGTAGAATCATGCGTAAACCTACGCCATCATTTTGAGGATTAATGCCAATATCTGAGGCTTGAATAGCGTGTTCAATAGCTTTGAGCACGGAGCGATCAAAAGGTTTAATGTAGAGTTGATTAGCTTCGGGAACAGAGATACCAGCCACCTGTTTAAGTGGTGTTTCTGCACCGTAATAATCGATGGTGATTCGGTCTAAAATCGCAGGATTTGCGCGACCTGTACGAACGGTTGCAAATTCCTTTTTCAAGACTTCAAGCGTCTTGGTCATATGGTCTTCACATTCCATCACAATTAAATCAGCTTGTTCATGATTCATTTATTTTTCCTCCCATTTAACTAAGGTTCCAATCGGTTCCTGTAAAACGGCTTTCTTCATGTTACCATAGGTATTCATGTTGAAAACGAGAATGTCAATTTTATTTTCACGGCATATCGAAGCAGCGGTTTGATCCATAACTGCTAATTTTTGTTGAAGGACTTGTTCCTGTGATAATTCGGTAAACATGGTCGCATCGACATGTTTTCTGGGGTCTTTATTGTAGACTCCTTCAACACCATTTTTTGCCATCAGGATGATATCTGCATTCAGTTCTGCAGCACGCAATGCAGCTGCAGTGTCAGTAGAAAAGAATGGGGATCCAGTTCCTCCAGCAAAGATGAGAACGCGCCCTTTCTCAAAATGACGCATTGCGCGTCTTCTGATATAAGGTTCAGCAACGGCTGAAACAGGTAAAACGGTCATCACGCGTGTCGGAACCATGATTGATTCCAAAGCGTCCTGCAAGGCTAAACTGTTCATGATTGTTCCGAGCATGCCCATGTAATCGGCTTGTGCACGATCCATACCGAGTTCTTCTCCGGTTTTACCACGCCAAAGATTACCTGCACCTACAACAATCCCTACTTGAACACCGAGCTCATAGATTTCTTTGATTTCGGTGGCAATTCCCTTCACTGTAATCGGATGAATCCCATAGGTTCCATTGCCTTTCAGTGCTTCACCACTCAACTTTAAGATGATTCTTTGGTACATATGCCACACCCCTCAAAAGATTATTTACGAACCTGTGCCATGACTTCAGCTGCGAAATCTTCCTGCTTCTTTTCAATACCTTCGCCGACTTCGAGACGGATAAAGTTTAAGACTTGATTCTTGTTATTCTTGAGGTATTCACTGACCTTGATGTCAGGATCTTTAACGAATCCTTGATCGACAAGGCAGATGTCTTGAAGGTATTTATTCAAACGACCGATGACCATTTTGTCAACGATGTTTGCTGGCTTACCTTCTTGAAGTGCTTGTTGGGTTAATACATGTTTTTCATGTTCAAGTGTTTGTTGATCGACTTGGCTGCGATCGAGATATTGAGGTTTTTGTGCTGCGATGTGCATTGCGATATCTTTGGCAACCTCTTCTTGGTTAGAAGCTAATACTGCAAGCACAGCGATGCGTCCACCCATATGTTTGTAGGCACCAAAACCTTGTGTTGGTTGCTTGGTCACACGTTTCACACGGCGTAAAGAAATCTTTTCACCGATGGTTGCTGTTGCATCAGCAAGCAATGTTTCAATGGTCTTTCCTTGAACCACTAGATTTAAGGCTTCTTCATCGGTCTTGATATCCGATTTGACGAGCGCTTGACCTACAGCTTCAATTAATTCTAAGAACTGTGCGTTTTTTGCGACAAAGTCTGTTTCTGAATTGAGTTCATAGATGACCGCTTCATTGCCTGATACAACGACTGAACATAAACCTTCTGCAGCGATACGACCTGCTTTTTTAGCAGCTTTCGCAATTCCTTTTTCTCTTAAGTAATCAATAGCTTTTTCCAAATCACCTTGGGTATGTTCCAAGGCACCTTTGCAGTCCATCATCCCTGCGCCAGTTTTTTCTCTTAATTCTTTCACCATTTGTGCTGTTATTGCCATGGGTAAATCCTCCTTTAGGTTCACTTCTATTATATGTTATTTTGATAAAATAAAGGGGATAAATTATCCCCTTTTTAGCATTTTATTTGAGTGCTTCAATGAGTTCTGCTTTTTTAAGGGTTGAAGTACCGGTTATGCCGCGTTCTTTTGCAAGTGTACGCAGTTCAGCAACAGTCATTGCCTCAAGTTCTTCTGCAGTTAATCGAGCTTCGACGACAACTTCTTCAGCGGCTGCGACTTGAACTTCTTCAACTTCAACAACTGCTTCTTTTTGTCTCACAGGTCTTTCCGTTCTCTCTGGTCTTTCTGTTCTTTCTCTCTTAGGTCCTGCAGAGGTAATCGGTTCGTCTTCAAATTTTTCTACGACGCCACCTTGTGCTTCAATGACAGCATTACCCATGACCCATGCGATAAGTTTAACGGCGCGAATAGCATCGTCGTTCGCAGGAATGATGTAATCAACATCATCAGGATCACAGTTGGTATCAACGATACCGAATACTTTGATGCCTAGTTTACGCGCTTCAAGAATCGCGTTCTTTTCTTTGCGTGGATCAACGATGAAGATAGCTTCTGGAACTTTCTTCATTTCTTTGATTCCGCCTAAGAACTTTTCGAGTCTTTCGCGTTCATGCTTGAGTTGTTGAACTTCTTTTTTGGGAAGTTTTTCAAAAATGCCATCTGTTTCCATCTTGTAGAGATCTTGTAATCTCTTGATCCGACGACGAATGGTCTTGAAGTTGGTCAGTGTACCACCGAGCCATCTTTGATCAACATAGTATTGACCTGTACGGTTAGCTTCTTCTTTAACCGCTTCTTGTGCTTGCTTCTTAGTACCAATGAAAAGTACCTTTCCGCCTTCTTGAACGATGTTGAAAAGTGCTTGATATGCCTTTTCGATTTCTTCAGCTGTCTTCTTTAAGTCAATGATATAAATACCATTACGTGCAGTGAAGATGTAGGGTGCCATTTTAGGATTCCAACGACGTGTCGCATGTCCAAAATGTACGCCTGATTCCAATAATTGTTTCATTGAAACGACTGCCATGTTTTAGTTCTCCTTTTCGTTTTTCTTCTGCACCACTATGTATCCTCCACCCAATGGGCACTTGGTGGACCAAACATGATGCATGCTTATTTTCATAGCCTTATTAAATATAACATATTTAGGGTTCATTTGCAAGTCAATACATGTTGAAAAATGATAAAAGAGCGGTTAAATCCCATGCCCAGATGATCCAAAGCCGCCTTTTCTTTCGTTTGAACGTGCTTGATCATCGGTTGTTTTAAGGTAATGCATGAAAATGCCCTGCGCAATACGTTCACCTTTTTTGATGATGACTGGGTTGTCTGTCATGTTCATGAGTGGGATCATGATGTGACCTTCATTGTCCTGATTGCCATAATAATCAGCATCGATCACACCCACAGAATTTGACATCATCAATCCTCTTTTTATAGCCAGTGAAGAACGAGGAAAGATGAAGAGAGCTTCGTCTTTTTGCATCATCACCTTAAGTCCGGTTGGGATCAGTTTTATCTGTTTGGGTTCGATGATAACCTCTTCAATCGACGATAAATCATAGCCTGCTGAACTTTCGGTTGCGCGCATGGGAATGGTGGGATTAAGATGGGCAAATGAAGTAACAATTTCAAATTTTCTCATGGATAATCATCTCCTTTAAGTATTTGAGAATATAGCTTTCGCGAATGAGAACTGTTTTAAGTCCTCGTTGTTGATGACGTTCATCGTGTTGTCGATTTTGATTGTGTACGAGTGCATCATCAATGGATACATAGCGTGGTTCAAGACCATGAAGTGCTTCACGCATCATCAAGTTTTGCGTCGATGTTGATAGGATTCTCACGTGATAATACCGTGAGGTTTGTAAATAGCATGATGCTAAATCATGAAGACCATAGCGCAATTCTTCCATAGCCCCTATGTAAGAGATGACTTCAATTTCATCGGCACCAATCTCTTCCTTTAATTCACGTTTGAGGGCATCGTGGTCGGTTTCACCCCATTTAATGCCACCACCTGGAAATGTATAATCATCAAAAAGATGAGAATAGACCATGAGTACATGGTGATCTTGACCAAGAATGACAGCGCGAACGGTTTGTCTAATCTTGGTCTCTTGGGTAATGGTTAAATCATCTTCAATCACACGAGGTCCAAGCATCATGATTTTTTCACCATCCTAGGATGGGCTTGTTTGTATTTTGCTTTCAGTGTTTCACTGGAAACATGGGTGTAGATTTGTGTGCTCTTTAAATGTTCGTGTCCAAGTAGTTCTTGAACAACACGCAAATCAGCACCGTGATTGAGAAGCGTCGTCGCAAATGCATGTCTGAGCATATGAGGATGAAGTTTATAGGTTTCACCTGATTTTTTTAGAATATCTTGAATGATTTTTTGTAAACCTCTCACAGTTAAAGGAGAACCTTTGTAGTTGATAAAAACGTGTTCTGTTTGAATCATATTCCCTTTAGAAAGCAAAATAGGTCTTGTATATGTTAAATAATGTCTTAAATCTTCAATGAGTGTATGGTGAAGGGGAACATAGCGATCCTTAGAACCCTTACCATGGATTAAGATCTGCTCACGGTCGAGTTGAATATCGCGGATGGTCATCGCGATGATTTCGCTGGCTCGAAGTCCACAACTAAAAAGTAAATCCAAAAGTAGATAATTTCTCATGCCGCGTGGTTTCATGCGATCAATCGATTGAAAAAGATGATCAATCTCCTCATCTTGGATGATTTGAGGAAGTTTTTTGGGGACTTTGGGGGCATCAAGTGTTTCAAAGATGTTGATATCCATCGCTTTTTCATGGACTAAATATGCATAAAACATGCGAAGTGCAGAAATTTTACGTGCAATCGATTTGCGTGCATAGTTTTCTTGGTCAAGAAAGCTCAGATAATGACGACCTAAACGTTCTCTTCTAACATCTAGTAACCCATCAGCAAGCTCTTCACGTTTGATAAATGCTTCAAAATCCTTCACATCGCGAAGGTAACTTTTGACGGTGTTTTCAGCGTAATTGCGTTCAACTGAAAGATAGAGTTGAAAGGATTGGATAGGATCGTTCATTGGACCTCGATATGTTTTTTAAGAGCTTCGAGAGCTCGTTCAGCATAATATGCTTTACGCGACTTTTTCTTGTGGGTATGATTAAGGGGTGGTACGAGTCCCCAGTTGGCATTCATCGGAACAAAGGATGCATTCGGGGTTGAAATATAGTTCGCCATCGCACCGATCATGGTTTCAACAGGAAAGGGTATCATGGGTTTTTGTTGCACGTAGTTTGTCATCTGAATAGCAGCATTTAGACCGGATGCTGCGCTCTCAACATAACCTTCAACACCACTGATTTGACCGGCAAAAAAGAGGTTAGGATAGTCTTTCGTTTGATAGGTTGGATGTAACAATTTAGGTGATTCTAAATAGGTGTTTCGGTGCATGACACCATAGCGTAAAATCTCAGCGTTTTCAAGTCCTGGAATCATGCGGATAATTCGTTTCTGTTCATCCCAGGTGAGGTGGGTTTGAAAACCGACGATGTTGTACATCGTTGCTGCTGCATCATCTTGTCTAAGTTGTACGACGGCATAAGGTCTTTTTTTTCCTTCTTGTCCAAGCCCAACTGGTTTCATGGGTCCATAAAGGAGGGTTTCTCTACCTCGCTCAGCCATCTCTTCAAAGGGCATGCAACCTTCAAAAACGTTGTGTTCAAAACCTTTAATATCGACTTTTTTAGCTGAAATCACAGCATCATAAAAAGCATGATATTCATGTTCAGTCATCGGACAATTGATGTAAGCCGCTTCACCTTTGTCGTAGCGACTCTTAAGGTAAGCAATATCCATATTGATGGTTTTCGCATCAATAATCGGGGCAATCGCATCGAAGAAATG
>DIKN01000010.1 GCA_002424575.1 Acholeplasmataceae bacterium UBA5617
GAACATAAGAAAACAGAAGAATACATCACCGGTCGTTTTGGATAATATGGTATAATGGAGGATAGAACCATGACATTAAGACAGTCGTTATTGTCTTCAATTGAAGACCTCAAAAAAGAAGTGGCTCATATGGCAGACCTTGCTCTTGCCAATTTGAGAGAAGGACTAAAAGCATTTAAAACCAATGATCTTGCTCTTGCAAAAGAAGTGATTCAAAAAGATGAAGAAGTCGATAAATATGAAGAAGAAATCGCAAAAAAAGCACTCAAGATTATTTGGAAAGAACAACCTGTTGCATCTGATCTTCGTCTTGTGACAGGGATATTAAAACTCATTACAGATCTCGAACGCATCGGTGATCATGCCGGTGATGTCGCAGAAATGACATTACATCTCACCGATTCGCGCAATCAACGTGTCATGCCTATCACATCGAAGATGGCAGAACTTGTTGAACAGATGGTGTTAAAAAGTATTGAAGGGCTCGTCAAAGTCGATGAAAAACTAGCAAAAGAAGTCATTAATCAAGACGATGAAGTCGATGATCTATTTCAGACATTAATAAATAAAATGACGACCGAATTAAAGTCCGATAGCATCGAACCTAATGAAGCAATCTATATTTTGATGGTTGCAAAATATTTTGAACGCGTCGGTGACCACGCCGTGAACATCGCGCAATGGATCATCTTTATGGTCAAAGGAACACATAAAAACACACTGCTTTTCTAGGAGGGATGTTATGCCCCTAATCTATTACGTTGAAGATGACCAAGCCATTGGGTATGTCATCGAAAAAACAATTGAACACGCAGGTCTAACAGGGAAGGGATTTCAACTCGCAGAGGCTTTTATGCTCGCATTTGAAAAGGAAAAACCGGATATGATTTTGCTTGATTTGATGCTGCCTGATCGCTCCGGTATGGATCTTTTACGATGGATTCGAAAGACTGATCAAACAACACCAATCATGGTTGTATCCGCTTTACAAAGCGAAATGGACAAAGTGATGGCACTTGACCACGGTGCAGACGATTATATGACCAAGCC
This sequence comes from Acholeplasmataceae bacterium UBA5617, assembly GCA_002424575.1. Classification (GTDB taxonomy): domain Bacteria; phylum Bacillota_I; class Bacilli_A; order Acholeplasmatales; family Acholeplasmataceae; genus Peloplasma. Next base: position 1,051 of record DIKN01000010.1, read on the forward strand.
TTTTGGTGTTCTTGAATTAACATCGCGTATCCAATCGAAATTGCGCAAACAAACTGACGATCGAAAATGGATTTTAGCAAATCTTGTCTTAGATGATAAAAAACATCAATTGCTCATTGATGATGTTTTTGTCTATTTAACCAATAAGGAATATGCAATCCTTAAATTACTACTCAAACAACAGAAGAACGTTGTATCAAAAGAAATGATCTTCAAAGACGTTTGGGAGACTGATTTTATTGGTGAAACACGCACCTTGGATATGCATATCAAAGCATTGCGAGAAAAACTTCAAGAACATCATGCTCGTGTAACCATCCAAACCATTCGTGGTGTAGGGTATCAAATATTATGAAAAGACAACTGATCAGAAAAAACATCATGCTCATGATTAGCACCTTTTTGGTGTTTTTTTTGGTTGTCATCATCAGCCTCTATTCGTTTTGGCAACAACAAACAAAATCCATGGTTTCACTGGTTCTTGAAGAGGTTCAACTCGAATATAACGAATTTATCGGAACCCCCAGTGACTTTGTCAATGAATTTAGAACCACAAGTGGAAGACGAATAACTCTTCTTGATGAGCATGGATTTGTTATCGCGGATTCTCATGATCCTGAAATTGGACAAGACAAAAGCAATCGACCAGAAATCGAAAATCTTGGATCAGTAGCCACACGAAATTCAGCAACCATCGGTATTGAATTGGTGTATATGGCTACACGACTTGATGACCAAAACATCTTGCGTGTCGCCATTCCAATGCAATCACAGGTCATCATGTACTCAACCATTCTATGGATTCTTTGTGGCGTATCCATTGTTGTTATTACACTTTATTATTTTGGACTTATGAGAGTGAATAAGAACCTACTCGCACCGTGGGAAAAAGTCAAAATCGGTTTGCAAAACTTAGCTGAAGGACGCTATCAAGTCATAGCTTTAACAAGTCCCTATCCAGAAATCAATGATTTATTGCATGAAATGAATCAGATCAATCTGGAAACCGATAAACATTTGCGTTCAATTGAAACATATCAAATTCAGTTAAAAGAAATATTGAACGAACTCAAACAAGGTGTCATGCTTTTCGATCAGAACGAATCACTGGTTTACTTTAATGATGATGCAAAATATGCATTTGATTTAACGGAGGAATTTTACGATAAACCTTCCTACTATATGATCCGTGATTTACAGATTAAACAAGCGATTTCGGATGTCAATCGTGATTATCAAAATCGCGTTTTCGATGTGAAACACGAAGGAAAAACACTTGAAGTGAAAGTCTTTCATGTCGATGCAGAGGGACGCAATAAGACCAAAGCAACCGTCTTAGTCTTGTTGAAAGATGTGACACAAGAACGCGCCATTGAACAAATAAAACGTGATTTTTTCAGTCATGCGTCTCATGAATTAAAAAGTCCTTTAACTGCGATTAAAGGGTTAGCAGAATTAATCGAACAACATATGATTCAAGAAGAAGAAATTGAAAAGACCGCACAAAAAATTGTGAAACAAACAGAAACGATGACCGCATTGGTCGAGGATATGTTGATGTTATCACGCCTAGAAAATCTTAAAGAAAAAAGCTATGTCGATGTTGATATCGTTAAAACACTACAGGAAGTCATCGACAGTCTAAAACCATTAGCCGATAGTAAATCAATGAAATTGCATGCAAAAACAGTACCTCTTCGAGGATTTTGTGATCCCGTCGATCTTCAAAAACTGTTCAAAAATTTGATTGAAAATGCCATAAAATATAGCGAAGATCAAAAAAAGGTGGATATCACCTTATCGAGAGAACAAGATGTCATGGTTTTTTCTGTCAAAGACCAAGGCATTGGGATTGCACAAGAACATCAACAACGTGTCTTTGAACGTTTCTATCGTGTCGATAAAGGAAGACTTGATGGAGGAACCGGATTAGGTTTAGCGATTGTTAAACATATTTCTATGAAATATAATGGAACCATTGACTTAAAGAGTTCACTTTCTCGTGGAACGACCGTAACGGTGAAGATGCATATCTAACAAAAAAGGACGATTCATTTCTCGTCCTTATTTTCTTCATGGCAGGGGTAACAGGATTCGAACCCGTACCGACGGTTTTGGAGACCGCTGTGCTACCGTTGACACCATACCCCTACATGCGCATAAGTAAGTATAGCATAGTTAAAAGAAAAAATGCAATCACTAAAGGGTATCAAAGATAAAAAACTTCAAAACATAGTTGTAAACATGTATAATGATATCAATCTTGATGAAAGGGGTTAAATATGATAAAAAAAATCGATAAACATCAACTGATTGTTATCTTGATGTTCGCTTTACTGCTTATCAATTTTTTCTATAACAATGCAAATAAGGTACAATATCAACCTACACGTCAGACCATGGTCATTCAACACATCCTTATATTCATGAGATATGTGCTTTTTGGTTTGATGGTTTATTTCATCAAAAATGAACTCAGATTCGAAAAAGTGTTATGGGTTTATGGATTAGGATTGTTCTCAGGACTGATTCTTGTCGGATGGATTTTTATCGTGCGTATCACACATCCTTCAGCATCCGCACCGTTTTCCATTTTTATCGGACAAAATCACCCTTTGAGATACGCTGAAATCATCATGATATCCATCCACGCACTTTCGGTTTTACCCCTTCTTTTTAATCGTCACTATGACTGGATGATTAAACTTGCCTTCTTTTTCATCATCGCTGGTCAAATCATGTTTTTCCTATCTAAATTCGATGGACTCACTGTTGATGAAACGCGTGTGTTTGTTCATGCGCCATATTTCAATGCTGATGCAGGATACTATAATATCATTTATTTTTTGACAAAAGGGATCCTGTATACACTGATGATGACTTTAAGCACTTTATCGCTAGGTTTTATCGTCTATAAACTCACGCCTCATCTAAGAAAAGAAGCACCACAAGAGCTGTGATGCAACATTTTATTTTTTATTTTCTTTAGGATAGTCGATGTCTTGGAAAATGGCATCTTGAATTTTGTCTGGGTCTTTTTTAGGTTGTTCCTTATCGAAGCGTTTTTCTTTGACTTTGTCCATGACCAACTTGTGGAAGAAAAGGACATAGGTGAGAGCAATAACAATCAAACTATAGATGATCATCGTCCGAACAATCACACCATTAAACTCTTTAAGTGAACCACGATCGGTGATTAAACCGAGTGTTTCGATTTCATCTGCACTTAGTTCTTCACCGTATACGGTCGATAAACGGAAGGATGCTTCATTTAAGGATAATGTATTGTCCTTATTATGTGCGGCTTCAGAAATGTCTTCTCCCGCAGCTACATAGAGCAAGGTGGTATCGTATTTATACTGACCATCAGTATCACGTTCCCCTGTTGAATAACTGATGGATATTCGATCGAGGGTTGCGTAGGTTTCCGTATCGGGGATGAGTAAATAATTTTCAGCATACACCAAGAAGAGTGTGGGTGCATAAGAATATGGGAATTCTTTTGTAGAATCAAAGACGACTGTCGGTGTATCGGTCAACTCATCACCACTCTTATAGGTCTTTTCACTGAGATGTGCTGTGATTTTAATAATGGGTTTTTCAATCAGATTATTCTCAACATCGTAGAGTTCAAGTTCGTTGACAAAAATCATAAGGCCATCGTAATGAACATTGTTATCTGTAATACCGATTGCGTGAACAGAGACTTTGAGATGATGGGTATCACTTATTGAAACAAACTGATAAACGGGTGATTCTTGATAGTAAGCAAGGTTCATCAATGTATTGATGCCCTTCAAATATTCTTGATCATTATCGAGTTCATCGGCCATGTATTTGGCATAATAAGCTTCAAGTCTACCGTAGTTAGCACTACCATAAACATAGAGGGTAGCTACAGAAATAATCATGATATAAAAAAAGCGTAAAATCCATTTGAGCATGATAAGGTCACATCCTTCTTGATTATTTTACTTGATATCCTTTCATTATTCAATGAATAGATTTTTTTTACACAATTTCACTTTACAAAAGGTAATATTATTGTATAATAGTAATTGCGCTATCACATGGCGGCTGTGGCGAAGCGGTAAACGCATCGGATTGTGGCTCCGACATTGGTGGGTTCAACTCCCATCAGCCGCCCCACTTAGGTAGGCCCATAGCCAAGGGGTAAGGCAAGGGACTTTGACTCCCTCATCGTTGGTTCA
>DIKN01000114.1 GCA_002424575.1 Acholeplasmataceae bacterium UBA5617
GCTTTTTCAATGGCAGCATCAATCACATGATGATCCATGCTGAAGGCTTCTGGAATAGGATTAGCGATGACTGCACCCCCGGTTAAACCGAGTGCCCATTTAGCTTTTAAGACCCCTGCGATGTCTTTCGCTGAGTCGAGTCGATAGTTGACTTTAAAATCACTTGTTCTCGAATAAAATGCAGGAAGTTGATCAGTTTGATAGCCAATGACTTCAACACCTTTGGTTTCTAAGTACTCTAGGGTCAATCCAAGATCAAGAATCGATTTTGCTCCTGCACAGACAACAGCGATCGGTAAAGATGCGAGTTCTTCTAAGTCTCTTGAGATATCAAATGTTTCCTGAGCTCCACGATGCACACCACCAATACCTCCGGTTGCGAACACGTGAATACCCGCTAAACTCGCTACTAAAGATGTTCCTGAAACCGTGGTTGCTCCCGTCTTCTTTTGCGAGACGACAAAACCGAAATCACGCTTCCCCACTTTGTAGACGTTTTTTGCTTGAGCAAGATATTCGACTTCTTCTTTGGTTAAACCCACTTTAACAATCCCATTGATGATGGCAATTGTCGCAGGAACAGCACCTTCCTCGCGAATAATTTTTTCAACTTCAAGAGCCATACTCACATTATCGGGATAAGGCATACCGTGTGAGATGATGGTTGATTCTAAAGCAACAACAGCTTTCTTTTGTCTTAATGCACGTTCAACGTCAGGGTGAATCTGAATGAGTGGATTCATAAGTTTAGCTCCTTTACAAATTGAATGATTTTCTCTTTTGATAATGTATCACATACCGCATGTGCATCTGTCAAATTGATGCATGCATTGGCTATACCGAAACTTAATGCATCAAACCCGTGGATCTTCGCAAAGATGACACCAGCAAAGAAGGCATCACCCGCACCGGTTGAATTGATGACATCAACTTTGATGGATGAACGAAACTGAGCCATAACTTTATTCGCATAGTAGACGCCTTTCTCACCCATGGTGATAAAGATTTCTTTCGTACCCTGTTCCATGAAATATTGTCCAAGCAAATCAAGTCCTTTGGGGGAATCATCACCAAAACCAGCGATCATGGTTGCTTCAATATGATTCATTTTTAGGGTATGAATATAAGATAAAGTATGTTTTAATCGAATAGCTTTTTGACCCGAGATGGCATCAACATAACTCTTATGTCCATAGAGTTCTAAGAGTGTAGTCAATACATCTTCAGAAAGATTGGTGTCAATAACAATCATGTCTGCCTGTTCAAGGTCTTGTTGATAGACCATGATGGATTCGATACTCATCGATGCAATCTCATCCATGAGTGCCACACCAATCAAATCTTCACCCTTTTCATCAATAATCGAAACGTATAGCGGCGTTTCTTTGATTTCAATGGGGCATAGTTTTAGACCTATTTCATAGGCTTGGTTTTCAATCATCTTTCGATGATGGTCTTGTCCAAGCGGTGTCACCAATGTTGTCTGTACACCTAAACGACTTAAATTTTCTGCAATGTTTCGTCCAACACCACCGAGTGACCGTTTCATATAACCCGGATTCGAGTCCTTTAAATTCATGTGTTGATGGGGATATAAGAAAAGATCAATGACAGATCCTCCAATGACACAAACACGTTTCATCGTCCACCTCCGCTTACTTTCATTATACCATGTATAATCTTATTGTTATGATTGCTGTATCATGTATAATGAAGATGGTTTGATAGGAGATAACCTCCATATGAAATCTGTGAAGAACATGATCCGTTATTTAGAATTCACTTGAAGGGTTGATACCATGAAGCGTTTCTTTAAAATCTTAAGCATCATCATCTTGTCTCTTTTGATCATCCTGTTTTTAATTTTCTACACGCCTGATTTAAAAACCGAGGATCTTGAAGACATGTATTTTACTGATCATTCTTCTTATCTCGAAGTCTCTATTTTATCTTTAGAGGAAGAGCCTTTATCAATCACAGTTCACTTTCAAGATTTAGGTCATCCCGAAGATCCTGTCATCGTCTTGATCCATGGGGCATTCTCTTCTTCTCATACCTTTTTGCCTTGGGCAGAAACACTGGTCAACGAAGGATATCGTGTCATTATGCCTGATCTTCCCTATTTTGGATTAAGTGGTGGTTTCGAAGACAAAATCACTTCTTTTCGCAGAAGTGGTGAGGTGGTCATGGCCATCCTTGAAGAACTTGATATTGAATCTTTTCATATCGCGGGTAATTCACTTGGGGGTGCAGTCGCGTGGTATATCACAAGTGAATATCCCGCACATGTTTTATCATTAACATTAATTGATGCACTTCCTGCATTTTTGGGTGAAGAGGAACAAGAACGCGTTCCCGCTTTTCTTACAACAGATTTTTTTGCAGGACTTGTCAGTCAAATGACACCCAAATTTCTGGTGCGTTCCGTGCTAAAAACAGCCTATGGAAACCCAGAATTGCTAAGTGAAATCATTTTCGAACGTTATCTAGATCTATTAAGAAAAGAAGGCACTCGAAAAAACATCATGCAAGTCAAACAAGAAGTGGAGCCTGATTGGGGTTACCAAGATCGATTGGCATCCATTACATCTCCAACTTTCGTTCTTTGGGGAGAAAAGGATTCCTGGATCCCTGTGGATGTTATAGATATCTTTAAAGAAGCATTATCCTTATCCAATGACCATATCATCATCTATCCCGATTTGGGTCATGTCCCCATGGAAGAAGATCCTTCAACCGTTTATGATTATCTTGCTTTTATCGATTCTTTGAACTGATGCGATAGAAAATGTTTTGTTTAGGTTTCGACTTCATTGTTTGATGAAAAAAATATGGACGATAAAAAAAGTGATTTGCTGAAATCACTTTTTTTCTTTGGTATAGCGATATGCTTCGTAGTAAGGTTGAAAACCCAAATCATAGTAAAACTTTTGGGTCGAACCGACAAAGATGTCTTGTGCACCATCTTTTTTGGCTTCTTCAATGGCATGAAAAATACATGAACCTGCTAAACCTTTTTTTCGATGATCGGGGACGGTTGCTACCGGTTCAATAAGTGCTGTTTTAGACCCGTTTAAGTACCATAAACCCGCATAGGCGACATAATGATCATCCTTGATGGCAACCCATGTATAACGCTTTTTAAAGTGAGGCGATGATGTCATATGGATGCGGTCATTGATGTTTTG
>DIKN01000023.1 GCA_002424575.1 Acholeplasmataceae bacterium UBA5617
TCAGGCCATGTGAAGTTAATCGCTTTTCTAATCATCGCGAAAGCTTCATCGACACAGCTGATTGGCGTTGCTTCAGATATTGCGATTGCTTCAACTTGAATCGCTTTGTTCTTAATAATTTTTTGAATTCGTTTCAACACGACCTCTGATTTATCACCTGGTCTTAACCGATAATTGATGCCAATGGTTGCTGAAGAGGGCAGTACATTGATCGCTTGACTTCCTTCAGCTAGTGTGAAAGCTTGCGTTGTCTTAAACATCGATAGAAATTCACCACCCGATAATTTTGCAATCATTTTAATAAGTGGCATGAATAACCAGCGATTTGCAAAAAGCATTTTGATACCAAATGATGATGAATGGGGAGCTAAAGTATCAAAAAGTTGTTTCACAGGTTTTGTCATCTTCAATCTAAAACTGGGATGGTTGTTAAGTTTGTTAATCGCTTTCGCTAAATCAGTGACAGGACTATGTTTGGGTGGTGTTGATGCATGACCTCCCTTTGAAGTTGCTGTCAACTTCACATTCATAAATCCCTTTTCAGCAACACCGACAACAGCAGCTTTTTCTTTGACACCTGGAAACATCTTAGAAACAATCGCGCCACCTTCATCCAAAACAAGATAGGGCACAATACCACGTGCTTTGAGAACATCTTTAATCGAGGGTGCTGAAGGTCCAAAAATTTCTTCATCGCCTGAAAAAGCTAAATAGAGATCGCTTTTAAATACTTTACCTTTTGATAATAAATATTCAACCGACTCCATGACCGCATTCAATGTCGATTTTGTATCGAGTGTACCTCGCCCATAAACATAGGTATCATTAATCTCACCTGAAAAAGCATCCTTTTTCCATCCTTCTTGAACGGGTACAACATCATAATGCGACATCAAAACAACGGGTTGTTCTGATGATAATCCTGGGATTTTAAAAAGCATCCCACGTGCAATCTCTTCATAACTCGCATGTTCCATGATATACGGGTATCTTTCTCGAATAAACGAACGAAAAAGATGGAATGCTTCAAGATTTTCTTTTTTTGGATCAGCATAAGACACCGTGGGAAAAGCAATCATTTTTGATAACGATTCAACCACCCTACGTTCATCGATCTCATGAACTTTTTTCATTTCAGGAAACGCATTTGAACGATAAGTAACCGTTCGATATATGATAACGATAAGAACAACAGGGATGATCAAGAGAAGATACAACCAAGGCATCAGGAGATCAATCCTTTCTTATAAAGAATGCGCGCAATAATGATGGAAATAACAACACCAACAGGAACCATGATGCCTACCAAACCACCGCTACCTGGAACAAGTGGGAAGAAGATGAGCATCACAAGCAAAGGAATAACAGCAATCTTGATGCGTTTAGCAATATAAACGATACCTAGAGCACCAAACAATGCGGGAATGATGTTATCAAAAGCGGGTTTTAAAGCAGGTGATTCAAGTAAAGGGCTTAAAGGAATAATGAGTAAAGCACCGATGAAAATAATAAGTGTTGTAATAATCGAAGATGATGCAACCGCGAGTGTTGAAATGACATCCCCTTCATCGGTTCCTTTTTCAACACCGAGCGCATCTTGTGCATTCAGTGCTGCAGGGACTTTTAAACTTGTCAAATTACCGGTGACAAACGCTAAATAAGTAGAACCCGAGCCTAACATTGGGCTAAACGTAAAGACCTCAATGGTTGTTACTGGCCAGAATATTACAGCGGTTGCGAAAAATCCTGGTAAAAAATGTTGCCAGGTTGGCCACACACCGGTTCCTAAACTTAAGATAATGGGTGCACTTAAGAACAATAACAAGGCACCAAGCATCCAAAAGCGTCCTTCAATATGAAGTTGATCTTGATAGCTTCTATTCATGTTAGCGTACCCCCCATCCCGCATAAACGATAGCAAGTGCCATCGCAATCACCATGGACACAGGTAATGCATAGTTTTTAAGCCAATCCCACTTGTATTTCTTCATGAGATAACCTAAAACCATGATGATCACTGCTGAAGTCGCAAACACCATGATGCCTAAGATCGATATATACGATGCTTCACCTTCAGGAGTTTTAGGTGCTAAAATGTACCCTGAGAATGCAGAGATCATACCCAAAAATAACGCATCCATCATGATTTGATTCCACGTTTGATCTTTTTGACGCATGTCTTGCATTTTCGAACTCATCTTCTTAAAAAAGAAAGGAATAATGATTAAAGGAGGTAAACATCCCAGTGTCATGACCCAAACCGCAGTGATCACCATTTCAGGTGTTAATACATCACCGATTTGTCTGCCAAAAACACCACTGATGACATTGATCGCTGCAGGAAGTTCATAGGTGACAGCACCCAATGTTGCCAGTCTCATTCCTGCAATCATTGAACCAAATACCTTGGATAAGGCAACCAATCCAATGAGAATGGCAAGTGATGGTGCAAGTGAAAAAACCATGGATGATGTGATGGTCTGATTCACCTGCTCTTTTGTAAATCCAAGAGCGAATGCACGTTTGCGTGCCTTGATTAATGCAAATATGGATTGAATAAGCACGTAGAGAAAAATGATGCCCATGGTTAGGTAGACCCACCATGATGTGAGAAATGCCAAAGTAACCACCTCGTTTTCTAGGATTATCTTTATTATAAGAGAAAAAGCTTGGTTTTGTTTCAACAAATGGTGATATATTGAAAGTAAGGATGTGAAATGATGAATAGAGAAGCTATAGAAAAACGTTTATCGGTCAGAACGTATGTGAATAAACCCCTGACTCAAGAAGAAAGAATGGTTGTTGAAAAGATTTTAAAACATGCAGAAACGATCCAAACGCCCTTTGGAAATCTGATTCGCTTTTTTACGGATCATCAGGATACAACAAGTGATGATGAAGCTAAACGGATTGGAACTTATGGTTTCATAAAAAATGCTCCCAGTTTTATTGGAGGTATTGTTAATAATACTTTTGAAGGTATCATCGATTTTGGTTATGTATTCGAAGCGATTATTCTTGATTTGACAAGAAATGAACTGGGGACATGTTGGTTAGGTGGCACATTTCAAAGACAAGCATTCAATAATATCGTCAATGAAGGTGAAATCATTCCCGCCATCACACCCGTTGGATATCCTACCGATCAACCATCCTTTAAGGAGCGTATGGTTAGAATGGTCATTAAAGCCAACCGCAGAAAACCATTTCAAGAGATGTTTTTTGATCACGATTTTGAGCACCCCTTGACAAAAAACCATCCCTATAACGATATATTTGAGCTTGTTCAACTCGGACCATCAGCATCTAACAAGCAACCATGGAGAATTTTAGTCGATGAGAATTTGTTCCATATCTATCTTGAAAGAACACCCAATTATGCAACGTCGGTTCCCTTTGTCATGCAAGCACTCGATATCGGGATTGCGATGCAGCACCTTGAAATTGGCTTTCAAGAAATCAAGAAAAATTTCTCACGAATCACATTACCACATCCACAAAAAGAAGGTTATGAATACATCATCAGTTACACGATAGATTGAAGCATGAGGTGACTTTATGGTCGATATGAAACACTTCACATTGACAAAACACGATGATGAATTATACAGCATCATCAAGGAAGTCATTCATCATTCAGAAAAACATATCCTTTTGGCACAATGGGCGATTGATTGTTTGTCACGTGTTTTAAATGAATATGAAGCACAATATCCCGAAGACACCATCTTAACCACGGCGATCAATAAGCTTCAATTATGGATGGTTGGGAAGCTTGCCATGTGGGAAGCTAGAAAGTATACTTTTCGTGTTTTAGAGCATGCAAGGCAAATTGAAAAAACTGATAAAACTTACGCGCAAATCATTCGTGCAACCTCACATGCTTTAGCAACATGTCATGTTCCAAGACATGCCGAAGGTTCAGCCATGTATGTCATTTCCTATTTAAAGTTGAAAAATATCCAACGTCCAGATGTGATTGAAATCATGGAAAAAGAGAGAGTTTGGCAGATAGATCATCTTAAAAGTATCATGGATATTAGAAATAAAAAAACGGCTTAACAAAGCCGTTTTTATGTGTTTACTTAATCTTAGGAACTCTAACTTTCTTGAGCTTCGCAAAATGTGGGAGACCATCAACCAGTTTCGCTTTGGAATCACCTTGAATCAAAGGCAATGCGTAGTTGATATAATCTTCTGTTAAACCTTGACCATCAGGCAAAATCCATTCGAGAGGAACCTTCTGCTCCGTATTCGCTGCTAAGGTTAAGGGAAGTAGGACATACTTAATCTTATAAGGATTGGAAGAGATACGCTTAAAGCCAACCATCTTATCAGTTGTTCCACGTACAGCAGCTTGAACTGCTTTCTTACCCGCATTGAATGCTTCCTCAACGTCAATCTTAGACGCTAAGTGTGCAGCAGAACGTTGAATCAAAGAGAACTCAATGGCTCTGACTTTAACATCGATACGATTTTGAATTTGTTCAGCTAAAACTTGTGCAGTACCACCGAGTTGTGCATGGCCGAATGCATCACGTTTTAATTCTTGATACATTTCAGGAATATATTTGCCTTCTTTGGTTTTGATGCCTTCTGATACAGCGACAATCACTTTACCTTTTTCTGCAAGCTTCTTTTCGACAGCACCAAAGAATTGTTCGATATCAAAAGCAACTTCAGGAAGATAAATTAAATCTGGACCTTGTCCCTTGAATTTTGCAAGTGCTGCAGCAGCGGTTAACCAACCTGCATTTCGACCCATGACTTCGACAATCGTTACTTGTTTTGTATCATAAACGGTGGCGTCATGATAGAGTTCCATAAACGTGGTTGCGACATATTTAGCAGCAGAAGCATATCCTGGGGAATGATCGGTTGCATTCAAATCGTTATCAATTGTCTTGGGAACACCCATGACATTGCAATCATAGCCTGATTGCTTAAAGAACTTTGAAATCTTATTGCATGTATCCATCGAATCGTTACCACCGTTATAAAAGAAGTAACGAATATTATACTTCTTAAAGACATCGAGTAAACGTTGGTATTCGCTTGGATCTTTTTTAGGATCTCTGAGTTTGTAACGCACAGATCCAATGGCTGATGATGGGGTGTTTTTTAAACGATAAAGTTCTTCTAAATCTTCTTGCCCAATATCATAGAAGTCTTCGTTTAAGACCCCTTTGATACCGTGAACAGCACCATAAACTGCGGTGATGTTTTTTTGTTTTAATGCTTCGATGAAAACACCGGCAGCACTCGAGTTAATGACGCTTGTGGGTCCACCTGATTGACCAAGAAGCGCGGCACCTACTAAATTTTTCATGTGATCACCATTTCTTTTCTTTTTTGTTTTCCACATGACATTTTACCATAAATCCACATTTGTTAAAGGATTCTATGCAATAAATCGTTTTCATAATTTACCAAAATGGTTAGGAGAGCCCGCTAATCATCAACCACCTATGATATAATATCATTGCAATAGTTTTTTTTATGTTGGGAGATGGACATGTTATGAAAATTGCTGTTTTAACATCTGGTGGAGACGCACCTGGAATGAATGCTGCGATTCGTGCGGTCGTTCGCGCAGGTACGAGTTATGGTCATGAGATTTACGGCATCAAAGATGGTTATCAAGGCATGATTGATGATAACATGGTTCTTCTCAACCATCAAAGTGTTTCAGGGATGCTCAATTTAGGTGGCACCTTTTTAGGAACCTCACGAGCACCTGAATTTCTTAAAGAAGATATCCGACAAAAAGCGGTGGATAATCTAAGAGCACGTGGTATCGAAGCACTGATTGCTATCGGTGGTGATGGAACCTATCGTGGTGCGATGGACTTAACCAAAATGGGTTTAAAAACGATTGGTCTACCAGGAACGATTGATAATGATATCGCAGGTACAGATTTTACGATTGGCTTTCATACCGCTGTAGAAACGATTGTAGATGCCATCGATAAATTAAGAGATACATCCACCTCACATCAACGCTGTTCCATCGTTGAAGTGATGGGAAGACATTGTGGGGACTTAGCACTCTTTGCAGGCATTTGCGGTGGTGCTGAATTCATCATCACACCTGAAAATCCGATGAACAAAGAAGCGATTATCGAACGTCTGAAGAAACATAAAAAAGAAGGTAGACGTCACGCGATTATTGTCATCACAGAAAACATATTAAACGTTCATGAATTCGCCAATGAAATCACTGAAAAATCAGGATTTGCATCCCGTGCAACGGTCTTAGGTTATATTCAACGTGGTGGTTCTCCCTGCCCTGAAGATCGTATCTTAGGTTCACGCATGGGAACATATGCCGTAGAACTTCTTAATGATGATATTTATGGCGTTTGTGTCGGTATACGTGATTCACGGATGGTTCATCTGCCCTTCTCAAATGTTGTGGGCATGAAGCGTCCCAAGAACGAACTTTATAATCTGGTTAAAAAGGTTTCATAATTCAACGAAATCATATATAATAAAAATGGTAAATTTTTAGAGAAAGGAAATGACTATGACTAAATACGTCTATTTATTTAGAGAAGGTAACGCAACAATGAAGAACCTTCTTGGCGGTAAAGGTGCGAACTTGGCGGAAATGACATCCCTAGGCATGCCCGTCCCACAAGGTTTTACCGTCACAACAGAAGCGTGCAACGATTACTATCGCCGCAAAAAAGTGATTGCTCCTGAAATCATTGAGCAAATCTATGCCGCTTTAGAAAAAACAGAAAAAGAAGCAGGGAAGAAATTCGGAGATCCAAATGATCCTTTCTTGGTTTCCGTACGTTCTGGTGCGAGAGCGTCCATGCCTGGTATGATGGATACTATCCTCAACCTCGGTTTGAACAATATCGCTGTGGAAGGTTTAGCAAAACTGACCAACAACCCACGTTTCGCGTATGACTCTTATCGCCGTTTTATCCAAATGTTTGCTGACGTCGTAATGGAAATCGACAAGAGCAACTTTGAACATCTTTTAGAAGAGATGAAACACAAGAAAGGTGTTGAATTAGACACTGAACTTGATGCCCATGATTTAAAGAAACTTGTTCAACAATTCTTAAAGAAATATGAAGAATTGAAAGGACAACCATTCCCACAAGATCCAAGAGAACAATTGATCGAAGCGGTCACCGCTGTTTTCAGATCTTGGGATAACCCACGTGCAAACACGTATCGTCGTTTAAATCACATTCCATACGAATGGGGTACAGCGGTTAACGTTCAAGGCATGGTGTTTGGTAATATGGGTGATGACTCCGGTACGGGTGTTGCGTTCTCAAGAAACCCATCGACTGGTGAAAACGAACTCTATGGTGAATATCTCTTTAATGCACAAGGTGAAGACGTTGTAGCCGGTATTCGTACACCAAAACCCATCTCTGAACTCAAAAACGATAATCCAGGATTATATAAAGAATTCTTTGATATTTCTAAGAAACTTGAAGCACATTATCGCGATATGCAGGATATGGAATTTACCATTGAACGTGGTAAGCTCTACATGTTACAAACACGTAACGGTAAACGCACTGCACAAGCTGCTCTAAAGGTTGCGATTGATTTGGTTAAGGAAGGCGTTCTAACCGAACAAGAAGCTGTTTTAAAGGTTGAACCTGCACAGCTCGATGCTCTTCTCCACCCACAATTCAATCCAGCAGCATTAAAGAAAGCACGCATCATTACCACAGGTTTGAATGCATCTCCTGGTGCAGCAACCGGTCGTGTGGTCTTTACAGCTGAACGCGCAAAAGAATTGAAGAAGAAGGACGGTCTACCCGTTGTTCTTGTTCGTCAAGAAACATCACCTGAAGATATCGAAGGTATGATCGTATCATCCGGTATTTTAACCTCTCGTGGCGGTATGACCTCTCACGCTGCCGTTGTTGCACGTGGTATGGGTACATGTTGCGTTGCGGGTGCTGGTCAAGTACACGTGTATGAAAAAGATAAATACTTTGAAGTAAATGGTGAAATCTTTAAAGAAGGCGATTGGATTTCATTAGATGGTTCAACCGGTAAGGTTTATGGCCAAAAAGTTGAAACCCAAGACGCAACCGTCTCCGGTGATTTTGAAACCCTCATGAAATGGGCAGATAAATACAGAGCCCTCAAGGTTAGAACAAACGCTGATACACCACGCGATGCGAAAGTTGCATACAAGTATGGTGCTGAAGGTATTGGTCTATGCCGTACAGAACATATGTTCTTTGAACCCGATCGTATCCCTGCAGTTCGCGAAATGATCGTTGCGAAGAATAAGAAGGAAAGAGAAAAGGCACTCGCGAAGTTGCTCCCCATGCAAAGAGAAGACTTCATTGGTCTCTACAAAGAGATGAAGGGTTACGCCGTGACCATCCGGTATTTGGATCCACCTCTTCATGAATTCGTTCCAACCGCTGAAGCAGATATTCGTGCACTTGCAAAAGAAATGGGCTTGAGCTTTGAAGAATTGTCCAAGACCATCAGTGACCTCCATGAAACAAACCCCATGCTCGGTCATCGCGGTGTTCGTTTAACAGTTACCTATCCTGAAATTGCAGAAATGCAAACCAGAGCGGTCATTGAAGCTGCGATTCATGTGAAGAAGGAAGGCTTAAATGTTACTCCAGAAATCATGATTCCTCTTGTGGGTGATATCAAAGAATTGCAATACGTTAAGGATGTTGTTGTTGCAACTGCAGATAAGATGATCAAAGAAGCAAACGTTGATCTGAAGTATCTTGTAGGGACAATGATTGAAATTCCACGTGCTGCATTAACTGCAGATGTCATTGCGAAAGAAGCTGAATTCTTCAGTTTTGGTACCAACGACTTGACACAAATGACCTTTGGTTTCTCCAGAGATGACGCTGGTAAATTCTTAGGCGACTATTACGAAAAGAAGATTTTCGCAAATGATCCCTTTGCTCATATCGACCAAATTGGTGTCGGTAAATTGATGGAAATGGCTGTTAAACTTGGTCAACAGACACGCCCAGACATCAAGTTAGGTATTTGTGGTGAACACGGTGGCGATCCACTTTCTGTGGAATTCTGCCATAACATCGGTTTAACCTATGTTTCTTGCTCACCCTTTAGAGTACCGATTGCAAGACTTGCTGCTGCACACGCCAACATCAAGAATCCAAGAAAATAAAGTCATAAAGCCTGATGCGAAAGCGTTAGGCCTTTTTTTATTTATCAACGTTTCTTGATCGTG
>DIKN01000032.1:0-15160 GCA_002424575.1 Acholeplasmataceae bacterium UBA5617
CTTCTTCAACTTTTTCGATAACGACTACAGGTTGTGGTTCAGCTTTAGGTTGCTCAATATGTTTTTGAACTTCTTCAACTTCTTGTTCATAAACTTGTGGAGACTCAGGAACGAAATAAGCTTCCTTTGTTTCTTTGGCGTTGGCAAGAATATATTCAATAATTTCTTCTTTTTTCAATTCAGTGGATGCTTTGATATCATGATCAATAGCAAAACGCTGCATGACGATGACAGACATCCCTCTGATTTGATTTTCGAGTTCTTGTGTATATTGTCCACGTTCTTTCAATTCACGAACGATAATATCCGCAAGTTCTGTTTTCTTTAAACGTCTTGGAACATCGACATCGTATTTCGAACCTAGATCACGAATTTCTGTAAGCGTGGAGCTTTTATAAAGTACAGGTCTGAATTTTTGTGGGGGTAGACCATCAATACGACCGAGTGAGTCAAAGAATAAGTCTTTGAGATCACGGTTGTATGTTTTCATGTTGGGAAGTTCTAACCCGACAGCTTTGACATGTGCGATGGATTGATCGAGAATTTTCTTTAAGTCTTTTGCTTGAACCCCTTTTTCAACCATGTAGGAGATTAAATCGGTCCAAAAATCTTCGAGGAAAGCTTTATCGAGTGCTGGATCATCAAAAAAGATGAGGAGATTTTCAAGTTGTGTTTCTGTGAATTCTGTAAACCATGACAAACGATAATTGAGTTCATCGGCGAGTGTTAAACGTGACTTGCGTGTTTCAATCACTTTTTCGCGAAGTGTTTCTCTTAAGACAAACATGCGCAGTTCGCGAGGAATCGTCAAGCCAATATCGTAAAAGAACGCTTTGATCTGTGCGGTCGGTAAATATACGATTGTTTTCAGGATATCGTCAACTTTTAAATCCTTGGTACCTACGAGCACAAGGCTCTCTCTGGTTAATCTTGGCATAGTCAACCTCCATCATACTTCTTTCCTTCATGATACAATGAAACGCATATTTTTACAAGTTTTTTAGCCTCTTTTTAAATAAAACAGCCCTTTAAGGGCTATCATTTATCAAAATCTTTTTCAAGACCTTCTTCAAGGATGTTCACTACGGTTTGAATCATGTCATTGATGTCGCTTTGTAAAGCCAAATAATCAGACATGAGTGGATAGGCTTCAATGGCTTCATAAAGTGCATCATATTGCGCTTGAAAAGCATCAATAGCTTCCTTCTTTCCAATGTGTTTTGCGTTCACGAGTTGCTTTTGAACACTCTTAAGTTCATTGAATTTTGTTTTAAGTTCTTGATTATGATTGATGATTTCTTCGATGCGCTTGTAGCGTTGAATTTCTTCATTTTCTTCAATCATGTGAATCAATTTTTCACGTGCGTTCATACGGCTTCTCCCAACAAAAACCAGGTTTTAGCGGTCGTGATTTTGACATCAACAATCTGACCGATTAAGGAAATATCACCCTTAAAATTGACAAGTTTATTATGTTCGCTGTATCCTGCCAAGATGGTGTCGTCGTATTTTGATACACCATCAACAAGAACCTTGACGGTCTGACCAAGGAAGCGTTGATTGCCTTTTAAATAACCATCATTAATCTTTTCATTGAGCACATAAAGTCTTTGTTTTTTGATCTCTTCTGGTGTGTGATCTTCATATTGTGCAGCAGGTGTACCTTCTCGCTTTGAAAATACAAAAGTGAAAGCACCTTCAAAATCAGCTTGATCAACAAGATCTAATGTTTCAAGGAAATCCTCTTCGGTTTCACTGGGAAAACCGACAATGATATCGGTGGTCACAGAGATACCAGGTACAGTATTTTTTAACTCGTTCAATGTCTTTAAGTAAGAGTCTTTGGTATAATGACGGTTCATTTTCTTGAGAACCGCATTCGACCCTGATTGAACAGGTAAATGGAAAAATGGCATGACATGCTGACAATCACGCATCGCTTCCATCGTCTTTTTATCGAGATCATGGGGATGAGAGGTTGTAAATCGAATACGGTTAATCCCGGTTTGATCAAGATCGCGTAAAAGATCGCCAAATGTGTAATCATGTCCGATGAGATCTTTACCATAGGCATTCACATTTTGACCGAGTAAGGTCACCTCTTGATAACCTTCATGAACGAGCATCTTGACTTCATCAATGATATCTTCTTTACTCCGTGAACGTTCTTTTCCTCGGGTGTAAGGCACAATACAATACGTGCAAAACTCATCGCATCCAAACATGATATTGACCCATGCTTTAAAGCGATGCTGTCTTACTTTTGGTAGGTTTTCAACGATTTCACCTTCACGAGAGAAGACTTCAATGACGCGTTCTTTGCTAAACATCGCTGTTTGTATATAATCTGCAAGCTTATGGATGTTGTGTGTACCAAAAATGATATCGACATGTTGGTATTTTTTGAGAACACGTTCGACGACATTTTCTTCTTGAGCCATACAACCAGCCAATCCTAAAATCAGGTTTGGATTTTGCCGTTTGTAATTTTTCATTCTGCCCAGTTCACCCCAAATGCGGTTTTCTGCATTTTCGCGAATGGCACATGTGTTGAGGATAATCACATCCGCATTTTCCTCATGTTCTGTTTTGGTAAATCCCATCAATTCTAAAATGCCGGCCATGGTTTCACTGTCGGCTTCATTTCCTTGACATCCATAGGTATCAATTTTATAGGTTTTACCCAGACCAATCCGTGTGGTGTGTTCATCCATCTGAAATTGGATTTCTTCCACATTTTTTTTCGATCGTTTTCTGGCTTGTGTTAAATCAGGTTTAAAGTATTTATCAAAATCAATGTTGCTCATATCATCACCGTCTTCTATTATACAACAAAAAACAGTGTGTCCTACACTGTTTCGCTTTCAAGGTGGATGCGTTCTATCGTTTTTAAACGCAAATCCATGATCACTGCGTTGAGTTGTTTAGGTCCTTGTGCAACTTCGTTGGGGGTTGAAAAACCATTTAAAAATCGGTTGATCACAATTCGTTGATCGACACCGATGACACCTTCTCTTGGTCCAGTCATCCCCACATCCGTGATGTAGAGTGTCCCACCTGGAAGTTTGCGCTGATCTGCTGTCGGAACATGCGTATGTGTCCCAAGGACCGCGGAGATGCGACCATCTAAATAATGTCCTAATGCAACTTTTTCAGAGGTCGCTTCAGCATGAAAATCAACGATGCTGTAATCGGATGGGTTGTTTTGAATAATGTCATCAATACCGACAAAGGGGCAACCCACTTGTGGATTCATAAACGTTTTCCCTAATGCATTGATGATTAAAACTTTTTGACCATTAAAATTGATCGTTAAGTATCCTTTTCCGGGTGCTTCACGATAATTGAATGGACGAATCACATTCGATTGATCAATGAATTCAAAAAGTTCTTTGTTTCCCCATACCCAATTTCCCATCGTTACGGCATGAATACCTAATCCCATCAGTTCCTTGTAGATTTTTAAATTGATACCTCGTCCTTGGTGGGCATTTTCTGCATTGGCGATGATCAGATGGGGTTTATAGGTTTCCTTCAGATAACCCATGTGTTCCAAAAGCATATCAAGCCCAGGTTTCCCATAGATATCACCGATAAATAATACTTTCATTATATTCACTTCTTCCTAACAAAAAGAGGCCAAAGCCTCTTATTTTGCAATGTCTGTTGCCCGTGTTTCGCGAATGACCGTGACTTTGATTGTACCGGGGTACGTCATCTTTCCTTCGATCTGTTCTTTGATTTCTCGTGCAATCTTAAAGGTGGATAAATCATCGATTTGTTCAGGTTTTACGATGACTCTTATTTCACGACCTGCCTGA
The DNA here is from genome assembly GCA_002424575.1 of Acholeplasmataceae bacterium UBA5617. Taxonomy (GTDB): domain Bacteria; phylum Bacillota_I; class Bacilli_A; order Acholeplasmatales; family Acholeplasmataceae; genus Peloplasma. Next base: position 3,822 of record DIKN01000032.1, read on the forward strand.
ATTGCGTATGATTTTTCAACACCTGGAATCTCGTTGGAAATGGCTTCTAATTGTTCCAAACGCTTGACATAGTTTTCCATGGATTCAGAACGTGCCCCTGGACGTGCCGCAGACAGTGCGTCAGCAGCAGCAACCAAAACTGCAATGATCGATTCTGGTTCTTTATCACCATGGTGTGATGCGATTGCATCGACAACCTCTTTGGGTTCTTTGTAGCGGTTGACAAGGTTAACACCAATCTCAACATGACCGCCTTCAACTTCATGGTCGACGGCTTTACCAATATCATGAAGAAGTCCTGCGCGGCGAGCAAGGATTTCATCTTCACCAATTTCAGCTGCAAGTTTTCCTGCAAGGAATGCGGCTTCAATGGAATGTTTTAATACATTTTGACCATAACTGGTTCTAAAACTTAAACGTCCCAAGAGTTTGACAAGGTCTGGATGGATACGTCCAATACCGGTCTTAAAGACTGCATCTTCACCCGCTTCACGGATGAACATATCGACTTCGACTCTCGCTTTTTCAACAACTTCTTCAATACGACCTGGATGGATTCGACCATCGGAAACCAAGGTGCTCAGTGCACGTTTAGCGATTTCACGACGAATCGGATCAAACCCACTTAATACGACAGCTTCGGGTGTATCATCAATGATTAAATCAACACCGGTTAATGCCTCAATGGTGCGAATATTACGACCTTCGCGACCAATGATACGACCTTTCATATCATCGTTTGGCAAGTCAACAACAGAGACCGTACGTTCGGTTGTTGTTTCGCTTGCATACTTCTGAATTGCCAATGCCAAGAGTTGCTTAGATCTTGATTGGACTTCATTTTTCGCCTTTTCTTCCTCATCTTTGATGTAGGTTGCGATTTCATCGGATAGGGATTCCCTAACGCGAGCCATGATGATTTCTCTTGCTTGTTCTACGGTTAAGCCAGAGATCTCCATCAGTTTTTCTTCTTGCTGTTTTAAGACTTCTTCCGCTTTGCTATTTAATTGTTCGAGTTGTTCTCTCTTTTCTTCGAGTTTTTCTTCACGTAGTGCTAATGTCTCTTCACGTTTATCCAAGTGTAGAGCACGGCGATTGAGTGTATCTTCTCGCTGTGAAACCTTATTTTCAAGGTTGAGCACGACCTGTCTGCGTTCACGCACATCATTATCAAATTCTTTACGTAACGCAAAAATCTCTTGTTTAGCTTCTAAAACAGATTCTCTTTTTGCTTTTTCAGCTTCTTTTTTTCCATCTTCAACAATTTTTTCAGCCGTCGCGCGACTTGTCTTGAGGTTCTTTTCGTGGTGCCAAACACGAATAAAATAACCTACTGCAAATGCGCCAACGATTAGCAAACCGGAGATGATGCCTTCTACAGCATTGAGTGCTATGAGTAGCATTCTAACACCTCCATATTATATTCTTAAACAACTGAGATTCTCAAATTGTCTTTATACTTCTATTACTGTTTCATTATACCCTAGAAACGGCTTTCAAGTCAATGAAGAAAACTGAAAGTATCTAATCCCAAAACGAGATTTTTAGAATATGAAAAAGTATGTGATATCCATGATTTTATGTTCCATCGTTAAACGATGCGCACATTTGTGAATCTTCATGTATAATAGAGAATGAACGTCAGTTTAAGGAGCGAATCACATCCATGGCTAAAACAGCAAAAAAACAACAAACCAAAAGTTTTTGGCAAAAATTTCATGAAAATCGTATCAAAATTGCATTATCGACATTTGTCGTCATGATTCCTATCGCTTTAATTCTTACCATTTATATTGGAGCATATGCAAACAATAAGCGGATACACTTTGACCAAGTTGCTACACCGAATACGACGTACGTCAACCGATTTGTTGATCCCGATGGTATTGATGCACTCTCGCTTGATATTACATGGTACGAACTCAAAAAACCGGTTGAAGACGATCAGGGAAATCTGAGTGGTGGCTATTATAAGTTCCAGATTTTTTATACAGCAAAAGAAAATTATCAAGTGTTGAACGTTCAAATAACACCTGTTTTGCAAACAGACTGGACCGATATGCGTGCAATCTCCTCGAACACCTTCACCATTTTAACGTCATCGAGAGACTTCGTGGTGGGATTTGATTACAGATTACCGGTTAAACCCTTATGGTTTGTTGAAGTCACCGATCCGAATCTCTACTTAAAAGTTGATTATACGTTCGCTTCAGCAAACAATCAAGTGACGAAGACCGCGTATGTTGTTCTACCGTTAAAAGATCTTAATCCAACCCGTGTTATATCCTGATCAAGACAATCACTCGATTGTCTTTTCTTTTAGAAAGGAGATTCACTATGACTCAAGCACAACATCAACTTTTGATTGTCGTATCAGCCATCCTCTTCATCGGGATGATCATCATGAATGTACTTGCGAACACCTTACCTTTGGGAGGTCAAACGACCGGAGGGGTTTCTGATCGTTACCCCAATCTTTTTCAACCTTCGGGTATGACATTTTCCATTTGGGGAATCATTTACCTTTTGCTTGGTGCTTTTGTCGTTGTTCAAATGTTCAGTTTAGGTCAACCCTTTGAACATAGACAGGATGCCATGGGATTCGTTCTTCTCTTCTTTGGTCTTTCTTCTATTTTCAACGTCGCATGGCTTTTTGCTTGGCATCACCATAAAATCTTACTTTCGACTTTATTGATCATCATGCTTCTTGTTGTCCTTCTTTTTGCAACACATTACAGTCAATCGTTGGGGCTGCTCACGAAAGCATCTTTCTCCATTTACGCTGGATGGGTAACTGTTGCAACCATTGCAAACATCACTATACTCCTTGTTTCTTATGGCTTGCCCTCATTTTCATCGTTAGCGATTGTCTTGACCATTATCATTTTGGTCGTTGGGGCATGCATCGGAGGATGGTATGCTTATCAAACACATAATATGTTTTATGTGGGTGTCTTGATCTGGGCATACTTGGGGATCCTCATGCGTCACCTCAATCAAGAAAGTTTGTCCGTATCCTATCCTGCCATCATCCTTTCCACATCTATCCTTTTGGTGGGCTTTGTCGCTTTAGAAATCATATTTTTCTTTCGATTTATAAGATAAAAATAAAATTTCTTATCATCTCGATTTGCATGTATCAATCGATGATTTTCTTATCCTTTGATTCACCATAGAACGATCATATGGATTACTACATAACAAAAAGTGAGCTATGCAAACACATAACTCCTTTTTTATTGTCAACTACATGAGACACTGTCATTGGATATTTTTTAATGCATCTCAAACAATGGACAAACGATCGATCAACTGCTTAATCACTTGATCTTCGTTTTCTTCTCTTTTCACAACATCGGTCACCGATAAATATGATGTGCGCTTACTCACGGTACTTCCGATGGATGTCACCACAAGATGTGCTCTTTCTTTGGGAAACATTCTGAAAAATGCTCTGATCGCAGGTGCAGTATCGCCAGCCCAAAGTGGTGAAATAACAATACATGTAGATCCTTCTTTAACGGGCTCTGAAAGAGTTATATTCACTTTTTTATCAATGGTCGCATAAAATCCAGCTCGTATAAATCCGATCGGACCTTTCCACCATTTGTGATCATCAATTCTAATGGGGGTTGTTCCCAAATATGCTGCAATCTTCTCAGCCACACGCTTGGAATGACCGGATCTTGAAAAGTAAACAACTTGATAGTTCATCGTCTGTCTCCTTATCTATTATTCTTGATTTTCTTGATCGTTGTTGCCATTTCGTTGATAGCCTTACGCGATTCCTTTAATCCGAAAAACATCCATGTGTGTAGCATATCTTCATAAACGTTCATGTCGATGACAACTGATTCCTCTTTTGCCTTTTCTGCGAGTGCAATGGCATCCGCATAAAGAATATCACGTGTTCCAATCCATACGCTTATGGCCTCAATGCCTTTTAAATTACCATAGAGTGGACTTAACAGGGGATCTTTAAGGTTACGACCTCGTGCATACATATTGCCCACGATTCGAAGTGTTTCTCGGTTGAGAATTGGATCCAAAGGTTGAATGGCATCAATTGTTATGTTGTCCATGCTGACATCAAGCCATGGTGAGAGCAGCATGACTTGAACATGATCAATGCCATCTCGCTTTAATTGTTGTGCGAGTCCTAAAGCAAGACCGCCACCCGCTGAGTCCCCCATAATGACCACATGCTTAAATGGATGCATAGATACACGATAGCTTTCTTTTAAAAATGGATAGATATCTTCAACAGACGCATGTGGAACCAATGGATAATCAGGTACTACCATTGTAGCTCCTGTTTGATGGATCAGTGATTGAAACAAGCGAAAGTGCATCTTGCTCAAACCGTGAACATAAGCACCACCGTGAAGATAAAATATGCCACAATCATCACATTTTTCTTGGTAAGACCATGTGTATACCACATGATTACCTACATGTTCAGTTTTGATATGATACTTCTTGATCATGGTTCTTGATGGTCGATCATGTGGATGCTGATCTAAGAGATTGTGATCAATCTCATGTCTTAGTTTTTGATTTAGATTTGACTTTTTAAGCATGTAATATATGATTCGACTCAAGAAACTGGGCATGACACACCACCTCTAGCATTTCTATGATATATACTTATTATACTACAAAGAGATGTTATTTAGAGGACTCAAGGCATGTTGCGTTCATAACCAAAATGACTCTCGTACATGTTATAATTAGTCTAGACAATTTTTTATCTCATAGGAGAAGATGAAGATGATGAATAATGAGAAAGTTTTCCTTAAACCTCTTGACGTAGATACGATATATAGTGAGTGGTCCAAAACATACAATAAAGAGGGAAAACCTGACTGGAGTCATATTTTCCCTTATTACCATGAAAACATTCGATTTCATGATTCCATTCAAATCATTCATGGACTGGTTCCATTTAAAGCGATGTGTGCAAGACTCACCAAGCGATGTCGAAGTCTCCATATGGACATATTAAACGTCACGAAAAATGGCAATATCATCATGTTCGAATGGATTATGACCATGAAATTTAGAATATTTCCGAGTACACCCATGTATGGCAGTACACGATTAACCCTTCATGAAAATGGTCAGATCATTGAACAGAGGGACTATTATGACATTTGGGGTGATATCAACAACGGTATCCCCATTTATCGACGAATATACCGCTGGTTTATGCGTGTTTTTTTTGGATGAAAGGTAGGCATGATGTGAGATGAAATGGCCGGATGAACTGATGTTTATAAAAAATGGTAAAGCTATCCAAAAACAAACGAATGAATCCATGTCAGGAAAACTTTCCATCATAACGGGTGCGACATCAGGTGTTGGTTTGTCAACAGCTAAAATTTTAGCTGCTGCTAAGTCTAATCTTGTTCTAGTCTGTAGGAATCCATCGAAAGCAGTTCCCATTCAAGAGAGTCTTTCAACAACTTATGGCGTTTCTGTTGATATTGTTGTTGCTGATTTCAGCAGATTTGATGATGTGCGAAAAGCAGCGCAAACCATTATTGCTAAGTACCCTAAAATTGATGTTTTGATTAACAGTGTGGGTATTCATTCCACCAGGAAACTTTTTAATGAAAATGGGATTGAACTTTGTTTTGTCGTCAATCATTTAAGCACTTTTTTGTTCACGAAGTTACTTCTTCCAAAAATGATTCAAGAAGGACCATCAAGAATTATTCAAGTCAATTCTGAAGGACATCGCTTTAGTGGTGTCCGTTTAAAAGATATCAACTTTAAGAGAAGAATTTATACGGGTTTAAAAGGATATGGACAATCAAAAACTGCACAACTTTTAACGACACTTGAACTTTCCGATCAACTCAAAGATACCGCAGTAACCATCAATTGTTGCCACCCTGGAGCAGTCAAAACTGCCATTGGTAGCAACAACGGGTGGTTGTATCGTTTCTTTTTCAAGCATGTCACGTCTCATTTTCTCAAAGATCCTATCATTTCAGGTCAAGCGATATACTATCTCAGTGCTGCTCCTGAATTACATGGTATCTCTGGAAAGTTCTTTAATTTAACGATCGATGAAAAACCAGCTAAGCATGCCAATGACCGAGAAATCAGCAAAAAAGTGTATGAATTGAGTATGAACATGGTAGGACTTCAAGATGCCAAATGATCAAAAGCCGTATGATGCAATCATTGTTGGGGGCGGCATCGCTGGCTTAACAACCGCAGCTTATTTGTGCAAGGATGGGTATCGACCACTGCTGATTGAACAACAAGATACAATCGGTGGTCTTATTCATTCATTTGAATATAAAGGATTCGTTTTGGATGGTGGTATACGTTCAATCGAAAGTTCTGGTGTCATGAAACCGATGATTCGTGATTTGGGTTTGGATGTTCAGCTCAAAAAAAGTCCTGTAACTTTAGGCATTCAAGATCGCGTGATCAGATTAAACAATATCGAGGATTTATCCTCCTATGAGTCACTGTTGGTGAGTCTATTTCCTCAAGATGAATACGATATCAAAAAAATCGTTAAGAAAATTCGTCAAATTCTTCGATACATGGATGTTCTTTATGGCATTGAAAATCCCATGATCATCGATTTGAAATCACGACCTTCCTATGTCATAAAAACACTTTTACCATGGTTCTTTAAATTTGTTCCAACCATGTTTCATATAGAAAAATTATCGCTTTCTGTTGAAACTTATCTCAAAAAATATACGTCCAATCAAGCACTCATTGACATGATTGCACAACACTTTTTCAAAGGAACACCTACCTTTTTTGCGCTCGGCTATTTTAGTATCTATTTTGATTATCACTATCCCATCGGTGGAACGGGTGAACTCCCGAAATCACTGCAAACATATATTACAACTCACGGTGGTATGATTAAGAAAGAAACACCTATAAAAAAAGTTTTTCTTGAAAATAAGACCGTTCAAGATGCTTCAGGTCACATTTACCCTTATCAGACATTGATTTGGGCTGCTGATTTGAAATCACTTTATCAGATGATTGATCTACATGCCATCACTCGTCCAAAATTAAAATTGAAAATCAACCATCGCATCCATCAACTTGAAAACAAAACGGGTGCTGAATCTGTTTTAACGGTGTATGCTCTGACTGATTTGGATCCTAGTTATTTCAGATCAAGATCGAGTGGTCATTTCTTTTACACACCTGAAACTCAAGGTTTAAACCATATCGTTCTCCCAAAAACGGAGGATATGGCATCACTTGTAGAACCGTTGAAGACTTTTTTGAAGTTGAATACGTATGAAATCTCAATACCTGTTCTTCGCGATGAATCACTCGCTCCACCGCATCAAACAGCATTGATTATTTCAATTCTTATGAACTATGATATCATCAAACATATTGAGGAAAAAGGATTCTATCATGCATTCAAAGCTCATGTTGAAATGGCAATGATTGATGTATTATCTTCTTCAATCTATCCTCTTTTGAAAGATCACATCCTTGAATCATTTTGTTCGACACCACTCAGTTTTGAAAAAAGAACAGGCAATACAGATGGGGCTATCATAGGATGGTCGTACACCAATCACCCCATTCCCGTGTTGCATCATATGTCTCACATTACACAATCTATTCAGACCCACTTGCCTCATGTCTATCAAGCAGGACAGTGGTCATTCAGTCCTGCAGGAGTACCGATTTCTATCATTACCGGTAAACTTGCTGCGGATGCGACGAAACGGCATCTAAAGAAAAATAAATGAGTTCATCATCAGGAGTATATTCATGAAAAAAAACATGGTTATTGTAGGGGCAGGCATATCTGGATTGACTGCCGCAGCTTATCTTTCACATGAAGGACATAGCATCACCTTACTTGAAAAATCAGACGACCTGGGCGGTCTTGTCGGAAGTTTTAACCGTGATGGATTTGTCTTTGATCATGGCATTCGAGGTGTCGAAAATTCAGGCACGCTTTTTCCGATGCTGAAGCAACTCGGTATTCACGTCAACTTTGTCAAAAATATCGTCGACATGGGTATTGAAGATCATATCATCTCAATCGATCCGAAAGATAATTATCAGACGTACAAAGATCTTCTATTGATTTCTTATCCAGAAGATAAGGAAGCGATTGATGCTATTTTTAAAGATATCAAAAAGATTTCGACCTATATGGAAGTACTTTATGATGTGGATAATCCGCTGTTTTTAAACCCAAAAACGGATGCCAAATACCTGATGAAGACGATTGTACCATGGATGTTTAAGTACACATTCACCATTGGAAAGATTGAAAAACTTAAAACACCCATTCGTCAATATTTATCAACTTATACCGATAATACCCATTTAATCGATGCCATCAGTCAACATTTTTTCACCGATACTCCCGCTTTCTTCGCGTTAAGCTATCTTAAAATGCACAGTGATTACTATTATCCAGTTGGTGGAACCCGAACCATCATTAATGGTATCCGTGATTTTATATTAAGTAAAGGGGCTGTCATCAAAACAGATTTTGAAGTGACCAAAATTGATATTAAGAATCAAAAGGTTTATCATCAGCAACATGCATATCCTTATGATGCATTGTTGTGGTGTGGTGATTTGAATTCAATGTATCGCAGCATTGAAAACACAGATATCGATTATCTTGAAACGAAGAAAAGAATTGCTTCAGCAAAAGGCAATGACTCGTTGTATCAGATGTATATCACAGTCGACTTACCAAAGACATTTTTTGAAGAAAAGTTTTCGGGACATTTGTTTTACATGCCGACGAAGGAAGGTCTATCAACATTAAATTGTTCTGAAAAAGAACTGATGATACGTTTGTCTAAAGAACAAAAAGATGAACAGATGCAGTTATTAAAAGATTGGCTAACACACTTTGCACGATTGACGACTTATGAAATCTCTGTCCCCGTTGTGCGTGATGTAACTTTGGCTCCAGAAGGTAAATCGGCGGTCATTATCAGTACATTATTCAACTACGATTTGACCAAATGGATACAAGAACATGGTTTTTATGATACATTTAAGAAACATCTTTCACAATCCATCATCGATATATTGGATATCTATTTGCTCAAGGGATGGAAAAATAAAGTGATTAACTTTTTTGAAGCGACACCTTTAACCATTGAATCCCGTTTAAATAGTACCGGTGGTGCAATTACGGGCTGGTCATTTTCGGAGGATATTCCTGTTGAGCACAAGCTCTTTAACATTGCTCGTTCCATTCAAACGCCATTTCCTCATGTCTTTCAAGCAAGCCAGTGGTCATTCTCACCTTCTGGATTTCCAACATCGATTGTCACAGCAAAAATTGCTGCTAATAAAATGAACAGGTTAAAATTAAAAAAATAAATCGCAAAAATTCTCCATACTCATAAAGCAGAATCGAGATATTAAAAAAGCCGTTCGGCTTTTTTTAGTTTGATTAAGTTTTATTATCTGTTTAATCAGACTCGACATAACCTTCTTTTTGAGCCTTTTTTAATGCTTCAAGGAGTGTATCTTTATACGTGGTGCGGCTTGCTTTCAGTTCATAAAGACGTATGTCAGCACGTTTTAGCATCGTAAAGATCAATTCACCGCTTCTACGAACGGTTAATCCATAAGAGAAACTGATGTTTTGGAGGGGATCGAGATTCGAAGCTTCGAAGGTGATACGTTTGATGAGATCATCTAGTTTTTGATGGTCTGCTTTTTTAGCAATCAAAACGAATTCATCTCCTCCGAAACGAATCGGAATGAGATCATCATAAATGTTGTTTAATTTTAACAAAATATCTGCAAATCGAGCAATGAGTCGATCTCCTGCGCGATGTCCTAAATAGTCATTAAACATCTTAAGTCCATCGACATCAATCATAATTAAACCTAAATCAGGAAAATTTTTTTCAAGTTGTTTGCGCTGCATCTCAAAGTAATTTCGATTGTACACTTTCGTCATGTAATCTTGACTTCGAATCACTTCAATCTCATGCATCATCTTAATGGATAGTGTTTCATCATAGAGTAAAATTAACTCGCCATTGGCACGGAAACGGTCGATACGATATTCCTGGTCATCGACATGTAAATAGACTTTTTTTGCATCAAAAGGAACATCTTGAATATCTGTCATATCATGAAAATAGATGGCACTTTTCTCTAACTTGCGATAAAACTCTTTGATGCTATCGCCTTCGCGAAACCCCAAATCAGGAAATCGCTCTAAAAGATTATTGGAGTATTCAATCACGTGTTGATTGTGATCAGCAATCACATACATTTCACGCATTTTTTTAAATAAAAATTGTCGTGAAGATAATATCAAGTTGACATTGAAATCGCGTTTGTAAATAATCATGTATAGAATAAATGTCACAATGACGACAAATAAATACGTGGGATCCACAGCAAAACTGTAAATGAAAAGGTGAATCAAATTGAGACTAATCCCGAGCACAAGACTGATTAAAATCATGGGGAAAGGAAAAATATCTTCGTGACGATGCTTATTTTTGCTGAGATAGCTGAGCATCCGTATAAACCCTGTGAGCAACAGGAGGTAACACATCAGCGTATGAACGAGGAAAAACCAACCATAGGATGCTGCCTGATATACTTCACGTGTTAGTTGGGGAATTAAAGGTTGTTGAAGCATCCATAACGTTTGCGAATTGGTGAGTGCAATCAATAAGTTGATGACAAGAAAAACAAGTGCAATCCCATGAAATGCACGACTTGTACGATGATTAGTATAGATTTGAAAAGTCAGAAAGATGGCATAGGAAACACCGAAAATAATCGGATATGTGATCAACCGACTGTAATACATGAAGAAAGGATCGGGGATGAACATACTGATGCCGATAAAGATCGACCATGTGAAAACAAGGACCGATAGAATCCATAGGACACGATACTTGGGATTTGTTCTCACTTCATCCAATTTGATCACAGGAATCAAACTGACCGATGCAAAGATAAAGTAAATCAACCACACATCAATTCTCATGATGACCCTCCTTTCCATGCATCAATATTTTAATGCATTTTAAAATAAAGTGAAAAAAGTTAAGAAACTTGTAAGAAATAAACCGTTATCACTTTGTGATATCAAGGTTAATACGACCATCTTTGATTTCGACAATACGATCAGCCTTTTCTGCGATATGCCGGTCATGCGTGATGATAATAAACGTGGTCTTAAACTTCTTGTTGATTTCTCTTAACAAATCGTATATTTGCTCGGTCGTATCACTATCAAGATTTCCGGTGGGTTCATCAGCTAAAATCATCTTGGGTTGATTGATCAAAGCGCGTGCGATAGCAACACGTTGTTGCTGTCCACC
>DIKN01000032.1:15187-15970 GCA_002424575.1 Acholeplasmataceae bacterium UBA5617
AGTAGATCGTTAGCGCGTTTTAAGATATCCTCTGAAAGAGGTTGTTTGGAAATGCGGTATGGCATGAGCACATTTTCAAGTGCCGTAAATTCTGGTAACAAATAATGAAATTGGAAAATGAAGCCGATTGTCTCATTACGGAGCTGTGCTAATTCATCTTTTTTCATCGTTTGAGTATTTTTCCCGTTGATGAAAACGTCGCCTGAAGTCGCTTTATCAAGTGTTCCTAATATATTTAAGAGTGTGCTTTTACCGGATCCAGATTGACCAATAATCGAATTAAAAGTTCCTTCTTCAAATTCAAGCGATAAATCGAAAAGAACCTGCGTCGGATTGGGTGTCTTTTCACCGTAAATTTTGTTGATTTTTTTGAGTTCGATGATAGGATTAGGCATTTCTGATCACCTCGATGACCGTTAATTTTGACGATTTAATGGCGGGTGTCAATGATGCAAGTATCGAAGCAATCAATGCGATTCCACCAGAAAGTGTGATAAATCCAGGGTCAATAAACAGAGGAACAACCGGTGTACCATCTGAATTGAGGGCGAACGTCGTAAATGCATACGATAAACCAAGACCTAAAAGAACACCTCCTACAGCACCAAAGATACCAAGAATGAAGCCTTCGGATAAAAAGACAAACGAAGCATCACGATCTTTAATCCCCATCGCTTTCATGATACCGATTTGACGTGATTTTTGCATCACGGTGATCGCAAGGGTTGATGAAATCCCTAAGACCACTGAGATAATCACAAAGACTTGAATCATCAGTGAAGA
>DIKN01000032.1:16048-19434 GCA_002424575.1 Acholeplasmataceae bacterium UBA5617
AGATAATGATTCCGCTTCAAATGGTTCTTTAAGCTGTGTTTCAAGCGATGAAACACTGGTTTCACCCACCATATCTTGAAGTGTTAAAAGGGTTCCAATCCCCCACGTACGATTGAGTTGTGCGACGTTTAAGTCAAAAGCTCCAACGACCGTGAGACTACGAAATTCACCTAAAACTTCTATGGTAACTGTATCACCCAACGATAAGTTTAAATCATCCATCAAACCGATGCCTAATGCGACTTCATTTAAAGCGTTTGGGAGAGTGCCTTCTATCAATTTATCTTCAAATTGATAAATCAAATTGGCGCGTGTAAAATCAAAACCTCGGTAGAGCATTTCCTTTTTGATTGTATCTTTTTCTAAAATACCAGGTAGGTCTAAAACGGGAGAAACCACGGTAAACAGATTGCTTTGATTGCTAACTGTATTAGCAACCCCTTCATAATCGGTTATCAATGAGGCATCTTCTTTCACCACAGTGATATGAGACGATGAACCGATGGTGGTATCAACTAAACTCTTCTGCAGACCACTGATGAGTGATCCAATAAAGACTTGAACCGAGACACCCACCGAGATTCCTAAAATAATGATTAAGGTTTGTCTTTTTGCTGATGTCAAAAAGCGCCATGCAATGGAAAAAGCGAGTTTCATGATGCCACCTTCTTGCTGAATGCTTTGAGGTCACTCAAACTGTTAAGCACTTCATCAAACTGAATATTGTCTAAATGATTGCGATCCTTAAATGCTTGTCCACCTAAGATGATGCCCACTTCAGGAAAATAGCGTTTGATTTCATCGGTAGTTTGCTTGGTGACCACAATGTTATAAGGGTTTGTCACAGAAAGTGCGACATAATCAGGTTTGTAAGCGCGAATCGCTGAAAGAATTTCAGATCGTGGTGTATTGGCTCCGATATAGTTTGCATCAAATCCTTCAAGCATCATGAAATGGGTGTTCATGATCGCACCGATTTCATGGTACTCAAAAGCTGGAGTCAAGACGACAATTTTTTTGTTGATGGGTTTGATTTGTGCACTTCTTTTAAGCACATATTGATAGCACGACTCGAGAATGGTGCGAATAATGGAAGTCCGGAAATGCTCTTTCCAAATGCAAATATCTTCGTCATGTTCTTCACATTGAAAATAAATCAGTGAAGGTGCAAGAATATCCAAATACAATTCCTCAATGGTCGTTTTGCTTTCTTCAATCAGTTTCATGGCAAATGTGACGGCTTGGGCTTTGTTCTCTGCTTTAAGATAGGCTAAAAATGTTTGTAATATGTCATGGTTCATATGACCCCTCCTATACATGTTCATCTTTTTACATGATTCTTGCTAATTATAACAAATCTACGTGAATAAATCATGTAATATGGCTCCATTTTGTTGATTATTCAACATTTTTTAAATGGAAAAAAACGATACTTGTCGCCAAATATCGTTTTGTCGTTTAATTCTTTTTATACGTGATTTTGTAGTGATCCAAAACAGCTTGGAAAACCTTTTTATACGCTTCAGGATTCTTTTCGAGATAAAGCTTCGCGTTTTCTCTGCCTTGTCCAATTTTCTCGTTGTTATACGCAAACCAAGCTCCACTCTTTTGAATGATGTCGAGTTCGGATGCTAAATCAATGAGTTCGCCGGACTTAGAGATACCTTCACCAAAGATGATATCAACGCTAACACTCTTGAAAGGGGGTGCAACCTTGTTTTTTACGACTTTAATGGTTGCTTTGTTACCGATGATATCTGTTGCACTCTTAATCGCCTCACCTCGTCTGATTTCTAGACGAACGGATGCATAGAATTTGAGTGCTCGACCACCTGGAGTCGTTTCGGGGTTTCCAAACATGACCCCTACTTTTTCACGGATTTGGTTGATGAAAATCGCAATTGTGCCTGCTTTTGAGATAGCACCTGAGAGTTTTCTCATCGCTTGACTCATCAAACGTGCCTGCAATCCGACATGGGAATCACCCATTTCACCATTGATTTCAGCTTCTGGAACAAGCGCTGCAACCGAGTCTATGACAACTGCATCGACTGAACCACTGCGGATTAATGCTTCAGCAATCTCTAATGCTTGTTCACCGGTGTCGGGTTGTGACAAAATCAAATTGTCGACATCAACACCTAAAGCTCTCGCGTATTTGGGATCCAATGCATGTTCAGCATCAATGAACGCGACATACCCACCTAACTTTTGAACTTCTGCGATCGCATGAAGTGCAAGTGTTGTTTTACCAGAACTTTCTGGTCCATAAATTTCGATGATTCGTCCTTTAGGATAACCACCAATACCGAGTGCAATATCAAGTCCAAGTGATCCTGTAGGAGTCGCTTCAACTGTGCGTTCAGCTTCATCGCCTAGGCGCATGACGGAACCTTTACCATATTGCTTTTCGATTTGTTTCATTGCGGCCTCGAGGGCCTGTGCTCTTTTGTCTTTATCGATCATGACTGCACCTCCGTCTTATAGTAGTTTCATAATGCCTATTTTACTTTACATGCTTTCCAAAATGATGTGACGATTTTTAAATACATAATCAAAACCACTGATCAATGTCATCGCAATGGCAAACCAGAAGATGATGTCTGCAATCCATAATGAGAACCCAAAATCATTGAAAAGCATGAGGATGAGAGCCACCATGGTCGATGCGGTTTTGGCTTTACCAAACGGCGATGCGGCGATCACTTTTCCTTTTTCAATGGCTAAGAGCCTTACACCTGTCACGGTGAATTCTCTGATGATCACAATCATGACCGCCCATAGCGGAACACGATCAGGCATCAACAGCATCAGATAAAGAAAGGCAACCATCACCAAGACTTTATCTGCAATCGGATCTAGAAACTTCCCAAACGTTGTAATTTGATTGTATTTTCTTGCAATATAACCGTCTAAAAAGTCGGTGAGTGATGCAATGATGAAAAGACTTGCAAAAATAAGGCGGTCAATCTCAAGTCCGAGAAGACCACTCGGTTTTTTTAATGCTTCGATGTAAATCACGATCACCATGATAGGAATCAGGAAAACGCGACTTAATGTCAATTTATTGGCTGTTGTCATGTCTCTTCTATAACCCCTTAACTACTTATATTTTACCATAATATTGCATTTCCTGTTGCAATTTTTAGATGCTTTTGATACAATGGTTTTGCACGCATGGGAGGTGAAATTGTGGCTAATATTAAACAACAAATCAAACGTAACAAAACCAATGAAAAACGTCGTTTACACAACGCTTCTTTCAAGTCATCCGTTAAAACCGCGGTTAAAGCAGTTGAACGCGCTGTAGCAGCTAATGAAAAAGAAAAAGCAATCGAAGCATTGTCTTTTGCACATAAGAAGTTGGACAAAGGTCTCGCTAAGGG
>DIKN01000033.1:0-2084 GCA_002424575.1 Acholeplasmataceae bacterium UBA5617
ATGCGAGGTAATTTAGGCATGAGAGAACCCGAGTTTCAAGCAAAATGGAAAACAATGAAACTCTATGAAAAAGTATTACAAAAAAATAAAGATCAAGAACCCTTCATCTTACATGATGGACCTCCTTATGCGAATGGGGATATTCATATTGGTCATGCACTCAATAAAATCTTAAAAGATTTTGTTTTGCGCTATCAAACCATGAAGGGTCGCTATGTTCCCTACATTCCAGGTTGGGATACGCATGGCCTTCCCATTGAAACAGCACTGACAAAAAAAGGTGTCAATCGCAAAGAGTTGTCACTTGTTGAATATCGTAAGTTGTGTCGTGTTTATGCAGAAGAACAGGTTGAACGTCAAAAAGTGCAATTTGAACGTTTAGGGATCTTGGGCGAATGGGACCATCCCTACATCACCTACACACATGATTTTGAAGCTGAACAGATTCGCATTTTTGCGAAGATGGTGAAACGTGGATTGATCTACAAAGGACTTAAACCTGTCTATTGGTCACCATCCTCAGAATCTGCGCTTGCTGAAGCTGAAATTGAGTATCAAGACAAACAATCTATTTCCATCTACGTGAAGTTTCCTTCGATCGAAAAAGAAGGTTTACTCAAAGATGCATCCTTTGTCATTTGGACAACGACACCATGGACACTTCCTGCAAACCTTGCCATCTCCGTTCATCCACGCTTTAACTATGCAGTAATTGCTGTACAAGGTGAAAAATATGTGGTTGCTGAAACACTTTTATCTTCTTTAACATCTATCCTTAAATGGGATCATGTTGAACTGCTTGGACTCATTAAAGGTCAAGATTTAGAAAACAAGCACTATAGACATCCACTTTACAATCGTATATCACCTATTATTGTTGGTGAACATGTGACTGATACCGATGGAACAGGTTTAGTGCATACCGCACCAGGTCATGGTGAAGATGACTATCGTGTCGGTAAACTCTATGGTTTAGATATTTTATGCCCCGTTGATGATCGCGGATATATGATGGAACAGGCAGGTCCTTTTGCTGGCATGTATTATGAAGTGGCGAATGAAGAGATCGTCAAAGCCCTTGAAGATGCTCATGTTTTGCTGCGCAAAGAAAGATTTACTCACTCATACCCTCATGACTGGAGAACGAAAAAGCCTGTCATTTTCCGTGCAACACCGCAATGGTTCGCATCGATTGAGCAATTAAAACACGAACTTTTAGATGAAGTTAAAAAGGTTGATTGGATTCCCGTTTGGGGTGAAGTTAGAATAACAAACATGATCAGTGGACGTGAAGATTGGTGTATTTCACGACAAAGAGCTTGGGGTGTTCCTATCCCTGTCTTTTACGCTGAAAATGGTGATGCAATCCTTGAACAAGAAGTCTTAGAACATGTCGCCAAACTTTTTTCTGAGCACGGTTCAGATATTTGGTATGATCGTGATGCTTCAGATCTTTTACCTAAAGGATATCGTCATCCGAGTTCACCCCATGGTCTTTTCAGAAAAGAAACGGATATCATGGATGTTTGGTTCGACTCAGGAACTTCACATTCTGTTTTGCAATCAAGAGGTCTACCCTATCCTGCTGATCTTTACTTAGAAGGTTCTGACCAATATCGTGGTTGGTTTAATTCCTCACTGATCACCGGGGTTGCAGCTTTCAAACAATCACCTTATAAAAAGGTGGTATCTCACGGATTTGTTTTAGATGGTCAAGGGCGCAAGATGAGCAAATCTTTAGGTAATACCGTCGATCCTTTGGTCGTGATGAAACAACAAGGTGCTGATATTTTAAGATTATGGGTAGCTACCGTGGATTATCAATCAGATGTTCGCATCTCCAATGACATGATGAATCAAATCGCTGAAGGCTACAGAAAAATCAGAAACACATTTCGATTTATGTTGGGGAACTTAGATGGATTCGATCCCGAAAGAGATTATATCGGTTACTCGATGCGCGGTATGCTTAATCGCGTCATGACATTAAAATACGATGCATTGGTTAAAGAGGTCATCGATGCGTATGAAAACTATGCTTTTGATCGTGTTTATCGCAGTGTTGTGCCTTTCATGACCAATGA
>DIKN01000033.1:2133-9081 GCA_002424575.1 Acholeplasmataceae bacterium UBA5617
GTTCAATCGACGCTCTATGATATGACACTTGGACTTCTCACCTTATTGACACCGATCATTCCCCATACGACTTCTGAAGCTTATCAGCTATTACCTTTTAGTCATGAAGAAGACGTTTATTTGGAAACTATGCCTTCAACGAGCGGAAGAACGGATGTTTCTCTCTTAACAGCGTTTGAAGTCTTTATGGACATGCGTGAACTCGTCTTGAAGAAGTTAGAAGAGGCTCGCGAACAAAAGGTTATCGGTAAATCGTTAGCTGCAGCCATTGATTTGACGGTCACCGAAGAGCAATATCAAGCGATCAATAAACTCGCCATGAAGATTCACCAAGTTTTGATTGTTTCGAAAGTAAACCTTAGCATAGGCATAACGTGTGATGTCGTCGTTTCCCCTGCAGAAGGCGTGACATGTGACCGCTGCTGGAATGTGGTGGACCATGTCCATGAAAACGGTCTTTGTGATCGATGCCATAAGGTTATAGGAGGTCAAAGATGAATATTTTAGTTGTCAATGATGACGGTTATCAAGCTGAAGGTTTAGGTATTTTGGTGCGCGCATTATCGCCCTTTGGGAATATTTATGTTTCTGCTCCTAAAGAACATCAAAGTGCAAAGAGTCATGCGATCACGATTAAAAATCGGATTGAAACCTTCTTAACTGAACCACTCTTTGGTTCTACTGCAACACTTGTTGTCGATGGGACACCTGCAGATGCAACAAGGTTGGGTCTTAAAGTATTTAATGTCGACTTTGATTTGGTCGTCTCCGGTATCAATTACGGTCAAAACATTGCACGAGACATCTTGTATTCAGGTACGGTTGCTGCTGCAATGGAAGCTAAAGTATTGGGTGTTGATGCGATTGCAATTTCTGCACATCATACGAAGCTTCCCTATCTCTATGATGAGACCATTAAATTGATGGATGAAATTTTTGAGTCAAAGCTGTATGAAGGACCAGGAATCTTGAATATCAATTTTCCAAAAGAAACGTATGCAAGACCCAAGGGAGTCAAGATAACCAAGATGGGATTGCGCCTTCAACACGCAGAATTTGTTAAAAGTGAACGCCCTGATGTCTATCACATCAAGAGTTCAATCATTCATTATCAGGAAGATGAGAACAGTGATGTTCAAGCTTTTGATGATGGTTATATTTCGATTACGCCGCTTTCTTTGGTTCGCACCGATGAAAAGTGGTATAAGGAAATCTTAAGCGAATAGCCTAATTTATGGTAAACTAAAAGCAAAGTGGGGTGACACGATGGCTTTATTTAATGTTCATTTTTTCAAAGAAAAGTCGCGTAAAATTGATTTAGAACAATTGATTGCCTTTTTTGAATCGATTGAAGGAATCCATGTTGAAATGGATGAAAAAAGTGTCCGTTTTCATTATGTACATCCGCGATTACAACACGAATCACTTTTTATCATCACACCTAAATCTCAGGTCCCTGACATCTATCGGCTATCACCTAAGTTTCTTGACTTAAATTTTCATCTTGAGATGTCCATATTGACACCCGACTATATCGCAAAGCATCTTTTCGAATTGGTGAAAAAGGTTTGTGATCGCTTTGATTTTCACATCTACAATGAAATGTTTGAAGATGTTTTAGCGTTCAAGATGGAAGTCCTGGTTAAAGTATTTGATATGGTCAAACAAGCATATATCGCTAAAAATCCCCTCCTCTTATCCGATTACCATCTCGTTGCAAAGGATAAGTTGCACGCTATTTTTCGCTATTTAGATGATTTATCAGAGCTACAAAAATATTACCAAGAGTTGGAAACTTACGTACCGAAGTACCATTTTTTGGTTACTGAAAAGAAGGAATTAAAAACAGGTATCGAATGGAAGGAACATACACTCACGGTATTTCCACCACATTTAGATATGGTTTTTTACAGACTTGCGAATGAAATCAAAGTCATTCGCTATGATGAACTTTATCCACTGATTGAAAAATTCCTCATCGATGTTCCCGGATTTATTAAGGGAACGAAGGTGATGCCTAAAAAGCTTTCAAGCAAGGTTTATCGCATCATGAAAAAGACGAAATTTACCAAAGTGACTCACACATTCCAAAAAGAAACCGTCAAGAAGTTATTAGACTAGAAGGAGTTCGCCTTGCTCAAGAAGATTATCATTCAGGTTTTAGCTTTTTTCATCATTGCATTCGGTATTGTCGGCATCATCTTTTCACGATTAGGTGCTGCCCCGATTGATGCATTTAATTATTTTGTTTATACAATTACACCCATTTCATTGGGGACGATGACCGTATTGACCGGTGTTTTTGTTGCCGTGATATGTTTTGTGATTGATCGTAAATGGCAGATGATTTTTTCCATCCTATTTCTTTTTACCGTGGGTGTCTTTGTGGATGCATGGAAATATGTCTATGAACTTTTACCTCAAGGTTTTTATGATCCATACATCATCAGAATACCACTCGCACTGATCAGTTTACTCATCATCACCTTTGGTGTGGGTGTTACGATATCAACCGGTTTAACGATGGCTCCATTTGAACAATTGATGCTGATCATCGATCGCAAAGTTCACAACTTAGGGTTATCAAAGATGATGATTGAAGGTGTATTTTTAATTGTAGCTATCGCATTAGGTATTTATACGAAACAACTGTGGGACCAGGTTTTCATCATGACCATCGTCATTACCCTGATTAATGGTCCACTCAGTCACTTTTTTGCAAAACAAATCATGAAAAGAAAAGGAGAAATCATCCATGAACATTAACAAAATGATTGATCATACCAAACTTGGAGCCAATGTATCATTAGCTCAGATTGATCAGCTCATCGAAGAAGCGAAAACCTTTCGTTTCAAGAGTGTATGTGTGAATCCTATTTGGGTCAACTACGCGAAGCAAGGTCTTAAAGAAACAGACGTTTTGGTATGCACCGTGATCGGCTTTCCCCATGGAACACATCAAACAGACGTTAAACGTTTTGAAGCTGAAGTTGCCATCAAAGATGGTGCAGATGAGCTTGACATGGTCATCAATGTATCTGCACTCAAGCAAAAGAAAGATGAAGATGTCAAAAAAGACATTCAAGCTGTCGTTAAGGCAGGCGGGGGACGAACGGTCAAAGTTATTATTGAAACCTGCTATTTAACACCTGAAGAAATCGAAAGAGCATGCAAGATTGCTGTGGATGCTGGGGCGCATTTTGTCAAGACATCTACAGGCTTTGGACCTTCAGGAGCCAAAGTTGAAGATGTGATGCTGATGAAAAAAACGGTCAATGGGCGTGCTGAAGTTAAAGCGAGTGGTGGCGTAAGAACTTATGATGATGCCCTCAAAATGATTGAAGCAGGAGCTACCCGTATCGGAACATCAAATGGCGTCGATATCGTCAACCAAAGGAGAGTAAATCATGATTCCAACACCTCATATTGATTGTCAAAACCCAGATTTAATCGCAAAAACAGTCTTAATGCCTGGAGATCCTCTCCGTGCGAAATACATCGCAGAGACATTTTTAACGCAAGTGGTTCAAATCAATCATGTCCGAAATATGTTTGGTTATACCGGCTATTTCGGTAAGAAAAAAGTGACCGTTATGGGTTCAGGCATGGGCATGCCTTCAATTGGAATTTATTCCTATGAGCTCTTTCAATTTTATGGTGTCGAAAAAATCATTCGGATTGGTTCTTGCGGCGCATATTCAAAAGACTTGAAGTTATATGATGTCATTTTGGTTAAAGAAGCTTACAGTGAATCAAGTTATGCGAAAACCATGGGGGTTTCTTCACGCAAGATTTTGCCAAGTTCACCCGTCTTGAATAAGCGCATCTTAAAAGCAAGCGAAAAATTAGGCATTCCAGTCCATGTGTCACGTATTCACTCATCCGATGTCTTTTATCGCATGAAGGCTGATGTGTATCAAGAAATCTACCAACAACATCAAACCGATGCTGTCGAAATGGAATCTTTCGCTTTATTTGCGAATGCAAAAGCATTAGGTAAAAAAGCTGCATGCTTGCTGACGGTTTCTGATTCCTTGGTGACTCATGAAGCAACTACTGCTCAAGAACGTCAAGAAGCTTTCACAAAAATGATGGAACTTGCACTTCATAGCATCTAATGATCACCTTACAACACGACTTTAAGACCATCCAAATTGCACTCTATTTGATCGATGTGGATGATCAAAAACATACAACACACCGCTATCTTTTACCACGCTTGATGGCAGCATCCACGGATCATTATCCAACACGTCAACAGATGAATCAAGCGTTGGAAGATTTATACGGTGCATACTTCAAAGTACGAACGGAACGCATGGGGAATCTCTCAGTGATGTCGTTCGTTTTAACGCTTGTTGATCCCAAGATTGTTAAAGATCCACATCTCTTCCAACAAGCACTCTCTCTTTTTGATGACGTGCTTCATGGACATCGTTCGTTTTCTCAAGATGTTTTTGATGATGAGATAAGAATGCTTATCGAACACTGGAGGACATTAAAAGATAATAAGCGTGGTTACGCAAGTTATCGTTTTCAGTCAACTTTTTTTGAAGGTGATCTCTACGGTTATCCCATTTCAGGTGATCTTAAACACATTAAAGCTGTGAAGAAAGAAGATGTCTATTCGTATTATCAAACCACCTTTCAACAACAGGCGCGTTATGTGGTCATCAATGGACATACTGACGGTTTAGACCTTGGGTTGATCGAACGGATGATTGGACCATCCACCTCAATGACTCATCCGTTAATCACCACTTTTCGATCTTGGAAACCTAAAGAACCCATCATCGAGTATACCGATATGCAACAAGCCATCGTTAAAATAGGATATATTCTCCCCATCTACCGCTGTGATGCACTCTATGATGCGTGTGTCATCTTAGATACTGTGATCGGAGGCTATCCCGAGTCCAGACTTTTTAAAATCATCCGTGAAGAGCGTGGTTTATGTTATGATATCTCTTCCAACTATGATTACTATAAAGGTGTGTTGACGATCTCATCGGGTATCGATCTTGATCAGGTTGATCAAGCTTTGATTGACATCCAACACCTCATCAAACACGTGATTGAAGATGGCATCACCGATGATGAGCTTCTTCATGCTAAAGCATACTATATGCATCAAGTCAAATCATCGTTAGATCAACAATCCGTATTAACCAGACGAGCTTTTGTTCGTGATATGCTTCATTACGTGGAGTCTGTTGAAGAAAAACTGATCAAGATTGAAGCTATCACCAAAGAAGACGTTCATCGCGCAGCAAAACTTTTGACATGTGACACCATCTATGTCCTTCGAGGTCAAAAAACATGATTAAACGCCACTATCCATCGTTTCATGAAGAAGTTTTAATCTTGAAACTTAAAAATGGTATGCAAGTTCATATCCTTCCTAAAGAGGATCCTTACTATTCGACTTATGTCGAACTATCCATCCCTTATGGAGCGCTCGATTTAAACTATCAAGTCGGTGATCAAACGTTTGAGACACCTTATGGAACGGCGCATTTTTTAGAGCACAAAGTGTTTGCGATGCCAGATGGTGATGCATTTGCCATGTTTTCAAAAATGGGTGTTGATGCTAATGCGATGACATCGTATAACCAAACATCCTATCTCTTTATGGCAACCCATCATGTGACAGAAGCCTTAACTTATCTTCTCAAGATGATTGATACACATTATGTCACCCACGATAACGTTGAAAGCGAAAAAAGTATCATTGCAGAAGAACTCAAGATGTATTTAGATGATCCGAATGTGGTCATGCATAATACGTTGATGGAACACCTTTATTTCAATCATCCCATTCGCTATGATATTGGTGGTACATTGGAATCCATTCAAAGGATCGACGATCAAATACTCAATCATGTCTATGATTCGTTTTATCAACCTTCAAACCGGTTGATCGTGATGGCTGGAAAAGTTGATGTCCAAGAGATGGTGTCCTTCTTTAAAACCTATGATCAAGAAAATCCAATTAAACATGTCAAACCGAAAACACGCTATCCAAAAGAACCTAAGCGCGTGCGCGTGAAATATCATGTGGAAGAAAAGCCAATCGGTATTTCAAAAATGATGATCGGGTTTAAATTAGACGTGAAACGATTAAATCCCAAAGATCAAATCAAGCGTGAAATGGCGATGGCGATGATGACACAACTGCTTCTTGGACCCTCCTCTTCGATGTTTGAGTCTTTGCTTAGAGAAGGGTTGATCAATCAGCAGTTTTCCATGTCAACCAACATTGAAAAAAATGCCGAAAGCATCACGTTATATGCAGAATCCAATCACATTTTTAAATTGAAGAAACGCCTTGTCGCCTTTTTGACGGGTGAAGGTGAACAAGCACTCACAGAAGATGCGTTTAACCGTTATAAAAAGGTTTTTTTAGGTCAATTCATTTATGCATTAAACAATGTGGAGCATAAAGCTTATCTGTACGGCAAATATTATCATCTTGGTAGTAATCTCTTTGAAGTGGTTGATCTTTTGCAAGAAGTCACCCTTTTGGATGCGATCGCGATCTACCGTGAATTAACACCTCAACGCTTATCGATCTTGATTTATAAGAAAGCCTAAATGAAGGCTTTTTTTTATAAATCACACCTCATATCGCATCATTTTAAATCATCGATTCATTTTCGATGGACTCAATAAAATGCAACGCGAAATCACGATGTTGGATTGATCGATGTCCATTTGAATGGTCATCATTCTTCCTTTATACTTAGAACAAAAAGGAGGACTTATGCTCAATCAAGTCATATTAATCGGACGTCTTGCTCAAGACCCCGAACTTAAAGTTTTAGATGATGGTCGGAAAGTGTGCTACATCAATCTTGCGGTCCAACGTGCATTTAAAAACATGGATGGTACCTATGATACCGATTTTTTCCGAATTACCGTTTGGGAAGGATTAGCATCAGCCATGGA
>DIKN01000056.1 GCA_002424575.1 Acholeplasmataceae bacterium UBA5617
TTTGTATCATCTTTTGCCAGTTTCATAAAGCGATCATACGTATGATATTTTTCAAGTTTTAAGTGTTTTTTTCTTAAAGCGATGTAGCGCTTGATAGGTTCTGTATTTTCATAAGCAGCATCTTTTAAATTGTGATATACAGCGGTTGGAATGTTGTTTCTGAATAGAGCAGCATCGAGTGCACTTTCATAGTTTCTTGACTTATAATTTGCAGCCATTTGTTGAAGCACAAGGTTGTATGCACTCGCGAATGCTGCACGATTTTCCTTGTAGCGCTTAAAAGCAGCTTCAAAGATTTTTCTACGATCATCGGCATCCGGTGTATCAGCTAAGAGTGCACGATAATTAGATTGAGTGACAGTGATTTCTTTGCCGTGACTTAACACGATTTTTTCATCTTGTCGATCGATGATCGCTAAAGCTTGATAAAGCGATGAAGGAACATTTCTTGATGCACCAAAATTGGCAAGAATGTTTTCTTGATCAGTCGACAGCACATGTTTTTGTTGTAAAAACAGTTTTTCCATTTCAAAACGATATGTTTTTAAGAAATCGTCGCGATTGACATAGTCCATCACCAATTTTTCACCCATCGCAATCAATTCAGGTGAAACAAACGACGTCTTTTGTCCCAACTCTGAGAACAAAAGCATAAGCTGTTGATTTTTAGCTGACTTTATCGTGTCCTTTAAATTGAGATCACTCGCTAAATGAATAAAACCATACAAACGATACATCAGTTTTGTAGCTTCTTCCTCAGCAACATAAAAAGCACGAAATGATTCAAATTCTGATAATTTTCCCTTAAATGATCCCAATTTTTCAATATGAGCAGGTATCTTCTTTAAATCCTCTTCCCAAGCATCCAAGCTCTGATAAAACGGTGATAAATCCCATGTTGACATCGTCTACAATTCCTTTCCATAGTCATATTTTCATTATAACGCAGTTGAAACGTTTTCACCAAACTTAGTCCAATAAATATGTAAAATCATCGAAAAATGGACACATCGTGTTGTATTATATATCAAAAAATTATATAATGAATCAGCGGGGAAGTGTACCCCAACACCAAGAACACNNAGTGCTATAGGCTAAAACCTATGCTCCAAAAGGAGGAAGACAATGATTACAATCTTTACCACACCAAGTTGTTCATCTTGTCGGAAAGCGAAAAAGTGGCTTGATGATCATAAGATCTCTTATGAAGAGAAAAATCTCTTCAATCAGCGCATCACAGAAGACGATATTGATCGTATGCTCGAAAATGCTGAAAATGGATTTGAAGACATCATATCAACACGCTCGAAAATATTTAAAGAGCAATCTCTCGATGTCGAAGACATGAAGATCAGTGAACTGAAAGAGTTCATTATCGACAATCCATCCGTTTTAAAGCGTCCCATCATCATCGACGGCGATAAGATGCAAGTAGGCTACAACGATGAAGAAATTCGCGTGTTCATTCCCAAACGTTTACGGGAACTGATCATGTGTGTTGACTGCCCACAGGGAGAACATTGTGACTATCAGAGTGCGCTCAAACGTTATTTTGATGAGATTAAAAAAGATATTCAATCTTCACGCTAAAACATAAAAAAAAGGAACTCGGTTCCTTTTTTGTTATCATCAATCAGTTATTTAGGTTGAACGTTACAATCCAGTTTATAATAGGTGAAGAATCCAAGACCTGTTGCTCCTAAAATGAGCATGAAGGAAAGGACATACACGGTACGCACGATAGGAGCTTGTGAGGAGATAACATAAATCGTATTGTTGAGGATACCTGCACTTTCAAGATGCATACCGAACAATACAGCAATTAAAAGTGTTGAAGCTAGCAAGAAACCTTTATGTTCAAACCACCAACCAAGCCATAAAATGATGGTAGGAATAAGAAAGTAGAAATATGCTGGCATTGCATATTGACCATAATTGCGAAACCATGGCATTGTACGAATCACTAAAGAGAGGATTAAAAGTATGGTTACGGTTAATGCGGTGATAAAGTAAAATAAGTTGCGCTCTTTCATTAGGCCCTCCATCGAAACATTTATTTACATATTATATTATATGTTTTAAATGAATTATTGTCAATGTTATCTTTCGTAAAACGGCTTTATTTCGTGAAAAAAAGGTGTTTGCGTTCGATGATACATGAAACATCATTCATTTTTAATGTAAGCATTTACAAAATAAAAGCAATCCATTATGGACTGCTCAATTATTATCTTCTACACATGAATGCGCGTTCACTTTTTCTGCGCGTTTGCATAAAGTCTATCTGGAAGTCAATAAGAAACTTTTCAAATAACTTTTGACCTTCATGATAATTGTCAACTTCATATTCAACTTCATAATCGGTAACGTTGCAGTATTCACAACGATCCAAAAATAACGTTCCGCCTTCGTACGGTGTGCTGACACGATAATTGTCTAGGGATACTTTAAACGTGACAAAGTAATCTAAATCTTCAAAGAAGTCTTTGGTATGAAATCCATGAGCAATCATGTCTCTAGCCTGTTCAGGTTGAAGAAGAACATGACTTTCAAAAGCACCGTGTTCACTTTGGCTTTTTAGAGTGACTTTATAACGATTATCCCCTTTTTGACGTATGCGAAGAACAATTTTTTGTTGATTCAATTGATAATCATCGGTATCAAAATAGTGATTGACCTGCTTAAAAATATTGTTTTCTAGCCGAAAGGTTTTCAGCAACTCCTGATATTTCTCTGAGGTTATACCTGTTTTGAATTCGATTTCGATATTCTTCGTCATGGACATCACCTTCACCCTATTTTTGGCTAAACCATTAGCCGTTACTATTATATCAAATCACCTCCCTAAAGGGAAGGAAAAACGTTTACATTCATGAACACGGTTTCATTCTATTTGCAATTATGCAATGTAATGGTAAAATAAAGACGATGAAATATCAATTCAAGGAGGAATTTAAAAATATGGCAATTCGCGTAGCAATTAACGGCTTCGGTCGTATTGGACGTCTCGCTTTTAGACTCATGGCAGATGATCCAAGATTTAACGTTGTAGGGATTAATGACTTAACAGATGCAGAAACATTAGCTTACCTTACAAAGTATGATACAGCACAAGGAACATTCAAACTTGACAGCGTTTCGTTTAAGGATTCAAACCTTGTTGTCGATGGCAAAGTGATTCCCATTTTTGCAGAAAAAGATCCAAAAGCTTTACCTTGGGGGAAACTCAATGTTGATGTCGTTTTGGAATGCACAGGTTTATTCACCGATGAAGTGAAGGCTGGTTGGCATTTAGAAGCAGGCGCAAAGAAAGTTGTCATTTCTGCTCCAGCAACGGGAAATGTGAAGACTATCGTCTATAATGTGAATGATAATACGCTAGACGGTACAGAAAACATTTTATCAGGTGCATCATGTACAACAAACTGCTTAGCTCCAATCGCAAAAGTCTTGGATGACAATTTCGGTATCGTTGGTGGTATGATGACAACGATTCACGCGTACACCAATGACCAATCTCTCATGGACCAACCCCACAAGAAGGGTATCCTTTCTAGAAGAGGACGTGCTGCAGCAGCAAGCATCATCCCATCTTCAACCGGTGCAGCTAAAGCTATCGGTTTAGTCTTACCACAACTTAAAGGTAAACTTGATGGTACAGCACTTCGCGTTCCAACCATCACAGGTTCTGTCGTTGACTTAACTGTTGAAGTGAAGAAGCATACGACACTTGAAGAAATTGACGCAGCATTTAAAAACGCAGCGAACGAAACCTTAGCGTATTGTGCTGATCCCATTGTATCTTCAGACGTCATCGGTTCAAAATTCGGATCAGTCTATGATGCAAACACCACACAAATCGTCAATTATGGCGATCGTCAATTGGTCAAAGTCATGGCATGGTATGACAATGAAATGAGCTATACTGCACAGTTGATTAGAACCGTTGGTAAGCTAGCAAGTCTCATCAAATAAGAAAAATAACCTAAAAAAACGCGAAAGTTAAGATGTTTTCGCGTTTTTTTGTTTGATTGTCAAGAAATGGTAAATAAAGAAACATTTTTAAACAATTTGAAATCTTTTTTGTTGACATCCATATATGTGCCATGTATAATAAAAGGGAAAATGTGAATAACATCTTTCAACAGCATTTTCAACATGTTAAAGGCAAAACCAGGGAAACCTGGCGACGCAAAGCTATAGGGCCCTTCGAGGGTAGCCAGTTGTCATTTGAAATCGTCTAATACAATAGACAAAGATTTCTACGCAGACAACTGGGATTTTTTATGAAAAAAACCAAGTCAGCGTGGATTCCATGCTGACTTATTGTTTTACCGAAGGGAGAGGAGATCCTTGAACACTGGTAAAAAGATTGTCCCAGTCGTAATTATCATCATGTTACTCATCGCACTCGGATTCACGTCAACAGCCGCATTCGCTTATTGGCAAGACGTATCAAGAGTAGGGAACGTCGTTATCAGATTTGATGGTGAAGATGCAAACTTAATCGTTCAAGAGGTTTCAGATCAATTCTCTGGAAGACTCGTTCCGCAAGGATACGTTTACTTCGAAGGTGAGGTTGATGAGGTAGTGTTCGAATACGAAGTTCGTATCGACAAGACATTAGTACAAACCATGAACCTCGTTGTAGAAGCCATAGACATTAAGATTGGTGATTCAAGCGAATACAGTCATTTGGTCGAAGTTCAAATAGGACCTGCACGAAATGCATTCGAATTTGAATTATTCAACAGTGTCGTCACAGTAACAATAAAAGTGAGATTGCTCGAGCCCATTGATGCAGCAGAAGCAATCGCTAAGGGATTAGATCCCAGTTTGGTCAATGTGGAAAACTCCGAAGAAGCCTATAACTTCATCAAAGGAGAAACCATCAGTTTTAAAATCAACTTTAGTGTAACCCCAAGAGAAAATACGGATTTAGGAAATTAAAAAATAAAAAATAAAAAGAAAATTAGGAGAAAGATTATGAAAAAAAGAGGTTTAGTAATTGGTTTATTAGTTTTATTGGCAGTGATCACATCGGGATTCACATATGCATTCTGGGCAGCATCAGTTTCAGGTGATACAGATACAGCTGTAGGAACCATCAATATTGGTGAAGGTAATGCAGTTGTAACATCCATTGATATCGACGATGTTTTAGCAGGTAAGGAATTAGTTCCTGCAGGATTTGTTGTAAATGCAGCAACTGAAACTGCTGAAGTAGCATTACAATTTTCTGTTGTTTGGTCAACATTGTCTACAGCACTTGATGGTTCAGAATCAGTTGGTGATTTGACAATTACTCCAGTCGTTAAATTTTCATTATGGAATGGAACAGCATTTGTTGAAGTTACCAATGCTCACCCATTATATGCTCAAATTGCAGCACATATTTTAGTGGTTGCAGATCCAGCGAATGCTACTGAAATCACTTTAGGTGCACCTGCAACGACGATTACATATTCTGTCACTTTAGTTGAACCAGATAATGTCACTGAATATGAATTTTTCGCAAATGGTAAGATTGAAGTAACATTCACATTTGAAGTAAGCAACATTCAAACAACTGATAACTAAAAGAATCGTTAAATTCAATAAATAATACAAGCGGCTAATAACCGCTTTATTCTTTAAAAGGGTAAGTGTGCAAGACAGCGAGAGATGTTATGAAAATATAAACCACCTCGCATCTCATACGATCACCAACATTACACTTTGAAGTTGAAGTTGAATCCTTTTGTATACATCATGGGAATAGTGAGTATATTTTGTAGTAATATACACAAAATGATTAATTTATGATATAATTTCTTCGATGTAATACAATACTTAAGGGGAATGATATCGTGAATGCTCAAACCAAAAAAGTCTTAAGTCTTACCGGGACCATTGCCTTCTTTGTTTTTGCAGGGTTATTGGCTCTCTATATTTTGCTTGAACTCTTTTTACCGAACATGACGATCAAAGTCTTTCAATTCAAGCCCTATGTTGTCATCACTGAGAGCATGGAACCTGTTTTGAATGTCGATGATATGATCATTGTAACCAATCCGAATGTAGACAAATTAGAAGTTGGCGATATCATAACCTTTAAAGCGGATATTGATTACAACGGATCCAAAGAAATCGTAACACACTATATTTTTTCCATCACAGAAGACGGTGATGACTATATCATCAGAACGAACCGATATGGTAGCACTGTTCCCGATACATGGATTCTACGCAGTGCTGATGTGATTGGTGTTTATGGATTTCGCATTCCTCAATTAGGTGTCTTTATTAACTTTGTGAAGAGCCCCTTCGGAATCGCTGCAATCGCAGTCAATGCGGTTGTGATTGGTGCAATCATCTATATCGTCAAGTCGGGTAAAAAAGAAAAGGACCAAAAGATCGCCTGACATATAGGACGTGATACATTGAAAGATTTATTGACAACAGAAGAACTGATTCGATACCTAGAAAACCAAAAGCATACAGATCCATCTGTTGGCATGGTTCAAAAAAAACGTATCACCAAAGAAAAAGTAAGAAAAGTCACCAAAACAACGTATTGGGTTGTTTTAGGTCTTCTCATTCTCCATACGATTTATGTGCTCATTCCCATGGTATTTCCCCATCGAGCCGTTGATTTTCTTGGAAGAGCTACCATGCTTGCCATTCCCAATGATCAAGTGCTCGGTGAAGAACTTCAAGCATCAATCATTCATGTAAAAAAGTTCCGGTTCGATGATGTTAAACTTGGTGATCGCATTATTATTTACGGCAAGTTTGGCACCGATCTTTACTGGGTTGAAGAAGTGGTTGGCGTTGATGCTATTAACAGAACCATCAACACAACATTTGGCTACTTCATTCAAAACACATATGAAGATGATCAAGTGATTGCTGTCTTCGATCATCATTCCAATACATTAACAGCGGTTTACTATGTAGCATCTACACCACGCGGGTTTGTATCCCTTCTCATTGTTGAAGCCATCATTCTCAGTTTAGTGTATTACTACACCATTCGTGACCCCCAAAAGAAAGATAAAAAGTGAACCTTTTCGTTGAAAAAGGTTCTTTTATTAGGTGATTTATGACACATCAAACATGGAAAACCATCGGTAATATCATCTTTTATACGCTTGCCTCTTTTCTCTTTGCCTTTTTCATGATGGAACTTCTTTTTCCATCGAAAACGATGGATGTTCTTGGATTTAAAGGATATGTCGTTGTCTCGCCATCGATGGAACCTGAAATTAAAGTCAATGATTTAGTGATTGTGACAAAAGTTAATGAAGATGATCTTGAGGTTGGACAAATCATTACCTTTTATACCTACCTACCGACGATTTACCAAGATGATGAAGGACATACCATCTATCAAAAAAATACAGTGACCCATTATCTCGCAGAAATCACCGAAGAAGATGGAAAAACCATCATCAAAACCAAAGATTACACAAAATATCACAACAACGGATCCTATGATACATGGCGTGATATCAACGGGGACCCCGTTGAACTCACGACAGAGGATATCATCGGGAAAGTCAGCTTTGTAATACCATGGATTGGAATCATCATTACCATCGCCATGGTGATCGTAAGAAATCCCATCTTTTTAGGATTAATTGTTCTGAATGTCACCATTATCATCATCTTGATTCGCTACATTAAAAAATCTAAGGGGCAAACCAATGACGTGGGACGACCTGATTCAAACTGAATTACAAAAACCATATTTTCAAAAACTCGTCACTTTTCTTAAGGAAGAAGACAAAAAACATCGCATTCTTCCTCCAAAAGAACAGCGTATGGCGTGTTTTAAGCTGACGCCTTATGACGAGGTAAAAGTGGTCATTATTGGGCAAGATCCCTATCACAATATCGGCCAAGCTCACGGTTTATCGTTTAGTGTTGAACAGGGTGATTACCCTCCCTCCCTCAAAAATATCTACCAAGAGTTATGTGATGATTTAAACATAACCTACCCAACGACAGGAAATCTAACCTCGTGGGCAAAACAAGGTGTGCTTTTATTGAACACAGTACTAACCGTTATTGCTCATCAACCGATGAGCCATCAGCGCCAAGGCTGGGAATTGTTTACCCTCGAAGTTGTCAAACAAATCAATAAAAAAGAAACGCCAGTCGTTTTTATCCTTTGGGGCGCGCATGCCCAACAATTCATTTTTCATATCGATATCTCGCGTCATTTTATCCTCAAAGCACCTCATCCCTCACCACTTTCTGCACACCGTGGATTCTTTGGTTCCAAACCATTTTCAAAGACCAATGATTTTCTTCTCAATCATGGGATGAAACCGATAGACTGGAAATTATAAGCACATCTTTCTTTTTGCGTGCATTTTATAAGTCTTTTGATATAATGAGATTACAGAGTAACTAGAAAGCGTTAAGTGTCTAATCATGGGATGTTGGGTTAGAACGAACACA
Organism: Acholeplasmataceae bacterium UBA5617; assembly: GCA_002424575.1. Classification (GTDB taxonomy): domain Bacteria; phylum Bacillota_I; class Bacilli_A; order Acholeplasmatales; family Acholeplasmataceae; genus Peloplasma. The sequence goes on from DIKN01000056.1 coordinate 8,449, forward strand.
TACGTGGCGGTTTTCTAGTGCGTCCGCTGTAAGCGATTATAGTGGACCTCAACAAGGAGGTCTTTTTTGATGAAAAATAATGTTCAGCTTCAAAAACTCGTTTTAGGTGCATCACTCACCGCTGTATCGATTGTGATTGATGTTTTCTTCAA
>DIKN01000077.1 GCA_002424575.1 Acholeplasmataceae bacterium UBA5617
GATAGTGCACGCGAACCTTGGAATAATAAGGCTGCGGGTATCGTCTCTTATGGATCAGTCGGAGGAGCGCGTGCTGCCGAACACCTAAGAGGTATTTTGGGAGAACTCCAAATTGCAGATGTTCGAGTTCATGTTGCATTATCGATGTTTACCGATTTCAAAGATTGGTCACTCTTTCAACCCCAATCCCTCCACTTAAGCCATGTAAACGCCATGCTCGATCAACTGCTTTCATGGAGTAAGGCACTAAAGACGCTTCGATAATTCATCAGATGATAAAGCCTATCCATATTCTTTCCATAAAAACAACTTATTTTCACTGGCAGGTTGTATTTCTTGACATTTTTAGTTAAAATACTAATATACGACACGTATGGAGGTTAGTAACGATGCCAAGAAGAATTACTGATGTTTGTATCGCATGTGGCGCATGCCAAGCTGAATGCCCAGTAGACTGCATCTCTGAAGGTGACATCTACGTTATTGATGAAGATATTTGTATCGACTGCGGTGCTTGTCAAGCCGTTTGTCCAACAGATGCTATCATCGAAGTTTGAGTTGATTAAAAAACATTAAGGAGCGACAATCGCTCCTTTTTGTTTGTTTAGTTGATGGTGTATGTGAGTTGACCCTTCGCTTCATTTGCAACGATTCTGAGTCGATAAAATCCTTCATGTGAGGTAACGTAGTTATTGCCTTCATCAAGTAATAGAATGTCATTATCTTCGGTAACAAGAAAACATTGAAATTGGCCTTGGGTAATATCCATATCGAGAGTCAGTGTGAACGATCCTAATTGTTGCCACCTTTTGAGGGTAAAAAGACCAGAGAAACGAGAAAATCGGATGGAACCATTTGTTTCTAACATGCCTATAAAAGAATACGTATCACCGGATTGAGTCCATCGTGTTTCATCATGATATATTTCACCGTGCTCAGAAAATTGACATCCACATATCGTGATCACCATAACAATCATAAAAAGCAAGCATAAACCTTTTTTCATAAATCCCCCTTAATTAACCTCGCTTTGTGCACGAAACAATTCATAGTATTCAACGTGTTCGTTCAAACGGTATCGAGCTTGTTTGAGAATTTCTTCAAAGTCTAGATGAAAATGAGCGAGAATTGGGAAAATGAAATCATATTCCTGTTCAGCAATTTTAAAATCAGCAATCGAGATAATCAGTAATTCTTCAACTAAGCGAATGACGGCGTGTTTACTCATCGAGAAAACCGCCTGATAGAGTGTGTCTTTTGGTATGCGATAACGTTCGACTTCATCCAAATCAACACCCATCATATTTGATAAAACAAGAAGCATCTGCAGCTCGCTTTGTCGAACGATTCCGTCAGCTTCAACCATATAATGTGCTAAGAAAACTAAGACCAATTGGTCGAGGGGTGTTAACTCAGTCATTTGGTTCATGGTTGAATAAAAGGTGCGATGATCTTGATCCTTCATATCATGAATGGCTGAAATGAATTTGAATAAGTCTTTCTCTTTTGCTTTCAACTGTCGATCTACAGACATCATCGTATAGCCCATACGCATGACTTCAAGCCATTTCTGAGAATCCATCTCATTGAATATTGACTTTAACTGTTCTTCTGTTAAAGATTCTACACCTCTTAGATCGAGTTTGATGCATTGTGAAAGCATCCATAACAGATTAATCTCTTCCATTTTAACTTCTAAATCTGAGGTTATCACCATATTCAAAAAGGCCATGACTGCACGTTTTTCATCCTGTGTATACTGATCCATCAATGCCATAGTATTCACCTCGTTTTCTTTTATTATACCTCCATTTTAACAATAAAAAAACACCTCTCGGTGTTGATGATCATAAGCGCATTCCCCATAGATAACCCTACAAGAAAACAAAACATTAAATCAAACGTATAAGTTTATTGTTAAGAATGAATCGAGACACTTAATTCCCTAAAACAAAAGCGACCAATCAAATCAAACATTTATCTATGGGGAATACACCTCTATTATACACCCATTTGATGAAATGTCGTCTTAAATACAAAAAATGAGAGCCTAACGGTTCTCATCGTTTTTCTTATACGGCTTATCAAATGATTTTTTCTCGTATGGTTTCTTAAATTCAGATGAACGATTGGGATCATAAGGTTTCTTATATCCTTGATTTTCACCAGGCGTATAAGGCTTTTTGTAGGGTTGTCCTTCTCGTGGTGCATAAGGCTTACGTTCTTCACCCTCTTTGGGCTGATAAGGTTTGCGATATTCCGAACCTTCTCTAGGTGTATAGGGTTTACGTTCTTCGCCTTCTTTGGGTTGGTAAGGTTTACGATATTCTGAACCTTCTCTGGGAACGTAGGGTTTCTTCTCTTCACCATCACGTGGCGTATAAGGCTTTTTAAAACCTGGTGTCCGGGGAGGGTATGGCTTACGATCATCATCACCACGTCTTGCAAAAGCTTCACTTTTTGCCATCGAAATCATTGGTTCGTCATCGCTTTTCGTCACTTCTTTTTTTTGACGTGGAAGTTTTGAACGCGTAAAACCCTTTTTGTCATCATTCTCTTCCATCAGTTCATGATAGGATTTTTTGCTTGATTCTTTGTAGTTCTTCACAGATTCGTTCTTTTCCTTTTTTTGTTTGTGTTCTTTTCTGTTCGCTTCAAAGAGCGATAAGAACATCTTCGCAACTATCTTATAATGATTGTATCATTTTGTCAACATAAGGATGAAATCTCATCACTTTTTTAAAAATTTAGGGCAAAAGTGAGGCTGCAGCTTCATCAAGGATAATTGTACAATGCGGGTGCAATTGTAAAATGGAGGCTGGTAAATCCGGTGTGACTTCACCATGCATCATGCGATAGACAGCCTCTGCTTTTTCTTGACCGGATGCGATTAAAACGATATGCTTAGCTCTCATGATGTTTTTAATGCCCATGGTAATAGCGTGTGTGGGGACTAAATCAAGATGCCCAAAAAAGCGCGAGTTATCTTTTCGTGTTCGCTCATCGAGTTCGACAACAAATGTTTCATTGCCCAAAGGTGTCCCAGGTTCATTAAACCCGATATGTCCGTTAGAACCGATGCCCAAGACTTGTAGATCAATTTGATTTTTTTTGAGTAATCGATTGTAATCTTTAGCAATCGTATCAATTTTGGCAATATCATTATCTGGGATATGAATATTTTCCTCTGGAATATCGATATGTTTAAAAAGATGTTCATTCATGAACGAAAAATAGCTTTGGGGGTGCTCTCTTTCAATCCCGACATACTCATCAAGATTGAACGTGGTGATCGATTGAAAAGATATTTTTCCTTGTTGATATGCTTCAATCAAGCGTTTATAGAGTCCAATGGGGGACGAACCTGTTGCGAATCCAAGTTTTGCACTGGGATTGTTTTGGATTAATTGAATGAAGATATCAGCAGCTTGGTTGGATACTTCCTGGTAGTCTTTGACAAGGATAAGTTCCATAGGGTTACCTACAATTCTTAAGTGATTCTCTGATGTTTCCGTTGTGTTCATCGAGCATCGCTTTGATCTGATTTTTATCTTCAATGTTTGACATGATACCAAAAATGGCATATTTGACAGAATGGTATTTATTCAAATATGCTTCAGCTACTTCTTCACTGCATCCGGTGACTTCCATCACAATGTTGGTTGCCCGTGAGACAAGTTTGTTGTTGGACATTTGCACATCAATCATCAAATTCTCATAGACTTTCCCGAGTTTAACCATGGATGCTGTCGTGATCATGTTCAAAATCAATTTCTGTGCTGTACCTGATTTCATGCGTGTTGAGCCCGTGAGTGGTTCTGCACCGGTGATCGCTTCAATGGGGTAATCAGCCACACGTGCGAGTTCAGAGTGTTCTGCTGATGTAATACAGGCTGTTTTCGCACCAATCGATTTTGCATATTCAATACCGCCGATAACATAAGGTGTTCGACCAGATGCTGCAATGCCAATGACGATATCTTGCGCTGATAAATGTTCTTTCTTTAAATCCTTGTGAGCTTGTTCTTTAGAATCTTCGACCCCTTCAATCGGATAACGAAGTGCTTTATCACCACCGGCGATAATGCCAATGACGGTATCCGGATGAACACCAAACGTTGGAGGGCATTCTGAAGCATCAAGGACACCTAAACGACCGCTCGTTCCTGCGCCGATATAGATTAAGCGACCACCGTTTCGAAAAGCGTTGGTGACAAGATCGACAACCGCTGTGATCTGATCGAGTGCCTTTTCAACCGCGTATGGAACGGTTTTATCTTCATTGTTGATCATCTGCAAGATGCTTTTTGTCGATGCAATGTCGATGTTTTTTGTATTTTCATTTCGTTTTTCGGTACTGATTTTACTGATATCTACCATGATGTCACCTCAGAAGTAAGTTTTTTTATGGCCAGACGATAAGCGCCGATGACCGCTTCATTTGGATGATCTTCCATCTCACTCAAAGGAAGGTTTTGCTTGATGTAGTCGATAAAAATATTTTTGACAAAGGGGGCATTCAGGATGAATCCACCACGAAGCCCTATGCGTATCGTGCGTTGTGACTGAAATCGTTTAGAAGCCATCACCACCTGCAAAGCGAGTCCAATCGCTTCATCTTTTAGAAGCGTGTAAGCTTCTTCATCTGAGGCAAGTGCTGATTCTGAAATCACCTTTGCATAATGAGCAAGTTCTGTTTTCGTCTGACTATAAACAAAACTTACCAGGTCATCGCGTGTTTTGATTCCCATATGAGATGCAAGTGCACGTTGCATGGGTGAAAGAGAAATACCTTCATCAAAAGAGCGTGCCATTCGTTTCACACCTTCAATGACGAGATGATACGCAGAACCTTCATCCCCAAAGAGGTAACCATATCCTCCAAGTAATGTGGCATGATTATCTTCGAGCATCATCACAGCACTACCAGTACCACCGATTGCCATGATGACGTGATCATCTATGTGTCGATCAATCGAGTAAAGAGCGATGAGTGCATCCGTGACGAGTTCTGCTTCAACATGATATCGTTTTTGAATTTGGTCAATGAGGTCATCTTTATTTTTGATTTTGGTAGCCCCTGATATCCCCATCATCACCATGATGCGATCGCTCTTTTGAAGATTCTTGGTGAGCGCTTCAACGGTCTTCATGATATTTTCTGTTGCACGTTTTTCATCGATGGAAAAATTGGAAAATCCGAATTCTGCTCGTAAGCACTCTATTCCTTTTTCATTAAAAAGAACACCTAAAGTTTTGGTTCCTCCACCATCGATACCAATGATATAATTACTCATAATTCACCGGAATCCTCCCTTCCATTTGAAGTTGACCCTTCAAATAAGATAATAGGACACGTACTGAATTGGGCGTGTACTCATATAAACAAACATAGTTTTGAATATGCTTTGTATAAAACAAATCATAGGGATTTCTCATCGCAATCACGTGAAGTTCAACACCTGTTTGTGCAATTTCATTGATCAATCTGATTTGAGAGGGATAGATGTTGGCATTATAAGATGTGATGATCACTTGCTTTTTATGTTTGACTTTATCGAGTACACCCACGATATCCTCATCGCTTGGATTGATGGACATCGCGTGTGTCTCAAGCCCTGGAAGTTCACGTTTGATGTGACTGATGATGTCGTATAACCCATCGGTGTCATCGGCTTGTGTGGTCGCCTTTGGAAGAACACCAATAAAGAGTCCATGATCCTTCAAAACAAGAGGTTGACCTTTAACAAGGGTTGCTGCTCTTCGGACAACATCATAACTTTTATTCTTTGTTTCTTGATTCTCAATGACGTGTTTAATCGCTTCATAAGGCGAATTTAAATTGACTTGTTTTAATCCTTCTTTATATTTCAAAACGCGTAAAACACGTTCATCTAACGTTTCATCAGAGAGTTCTTGTGTGTCTAAAGCTTTCTTTATGCGGACTGCAGCTTCTTTTTGAAGGGGTTCAGAGTGACAAATGCACACGAGATTTGCACCTGCTTGAATCGCCATCAGCGAGGCTTCGACCGTACCATAATGATCTTGTACGGCCTTCATTTCCATACCGTCGGTGACAATCAGTCCTTCAAAACCGAGTGTCTCTCTCAAGAAACCTGTCAAACATGACTTAGAGAGTGTCGTTGGTCTTCCATCTTCAGTAAATGCGGGAAAATCGATATGTGAACTCATCAGTGCTGCAATGCCTTCTTGGATGGCTTTTTTAAAGGGTACGAGTTCAACAGATTCTAGACGTTTTAGAGGATAATCCACCTTGGGTAATGCGAGGTGGGAGTCTAAATATGTATCACCATGGCCGGGAAAGTGTTTTCCTGTTGCGAGCACATGTTGTTGCAAACCTTTCATGAATGAGATCCCATATTCTGCGACCCTGTTTGGGTCATCGCTATATGAGCGAACGCCTATGACGGGATTTTTGGGATTGTTATTCACATCAAGAACAGGTGCTAAATTCATGTTGATCCCAAGGGCGTGAAGTTCTTGTCCCATCAGGTTGCCCATTTGATACGCATCATCAAGACGATTGCTTGCTGATAATGTCATCGCACCTGGAAAGAATGTTGCTCCATGAAAAATTCGGGTAACCATTCCGCCTTCTTGGTCAATGGAGATGAGTAAAGGAATGCCCAATTCAGCCATGGCAAGTTTTTGCAGACTTTGAGTGAGTTCATAGAGTTGTTTGGGGTTTTGTGCGTTTCGTGCAAACAAAATGATGTTTCCAACTTTGTATGTTTTTATCAGCGAAATCGCATGATCTGTGATGGTTGTTCCATCAATACCAAACATCAACAGTTGCCCGATCTTTTCTTCAGTTGTTAATCGTTGGATGTCATACTTCATAGAGATGGTAATGCTCCTTTATGCGTTGAAACTTGTCTTCATCGTGTTTCAACTTTTGTCGAATGGCTTCAAGTCCAATCGTGTCGTGCTGTAAAAATTGATCGCCTACAAGCAGTTGAATGAAGGGGTGTGACCCTTCACGAAACGGTGGTAATACTTCAAACTCAGGATGTATTGTTTCAATGATTTTGTAGAGTGCCATACCCGCGAAAACGAGTTCAGCTTGTTGGTCATCGGTCACAACACATTCAACACCGTTACA
>DIKN01000100.1 GCA_002424575.1 Acholeplasmataceae bacterium UBA5617
GTTGGATCAGCAATTAGGATTAGCCCCTGATCAAATGTACAAAGAACAGAAACAATCACTCAAGTCACTCACATTTAAACGACGTTTATCGCTATACTTCTTATTAGCATCGGTCTTTCTCCTCTTCATGGGATACAATGCCGTCATGAGTAAACTTGCGGATTATCTCCCCAAAGTGCTCAACATGAACTACTTTGATTTCCCCTTTATCATCGCTCAAGCTCTCGTGATTTCAGCCATCATCCCCATTGGGATACTCTCGATGCTTTTAGGGCGTAAACGCACCATTCAACTAGGGATGCTACTCATGGTGTTTGCGATGGCGTATGCTGTTAACATCCAGGAAGGACAATCTTGGTTAACCGCAGGCATTATAGGCATTGCAGGCATAGGTTGGACCATGATCGGTATCAATACGTATGTCATGGTGGTTGAACTTTCAAAAGGTTATGATGTGGGACGGTATACCGGTTATTATTATGCAGCATCCATGTCAGCGCAGATCATCACACCGATTTTATCGGGTATCCTCATGGATGCACACGGACGGCTCATCTTATTTCCTTATGCAGCCATCTTTGTTGCACTATCTTTCATCACGGTTCTCTTTGTCAAACAAGGAGAAGCAAAAAAAATCAAAGGCAGCTTACTCAAAGCGCTCGAAGAGGTGGAATGAACCATGAAAATAGCAATCATTGGCCACTCAAGTTCAGGCAAATCAACGTTTGCTAAACGTTTAGCAAAAGTCTATGGAATCTCTGTTCTTCACATCGATAAAATATTCTTTGAACCCAACTGGGTTGAACGTGATAAAGTCATCGTTGAGCAAGAAATTCGTGATTTCATGAAGCAAGATCATTGGATTATTGATGGTTTCTACCGCAAACTTGCGACCGAACGCTTCGATGAAGCTGATCGTATCTTTGTCTTTAATTTTAATCGCTTTAAATGCCTCTATGGCGCGATTGTTAGACGGATGAAGTATCATAATCAAAACCGTGATTCAGTCTGCGATGGATGCCGTGAACGCTTAAATCCCAGTTTCATCTGGTGGATTCTTTTTGGAGGTCGAAAAAAGGATTCAAGAGAATTACTCAAACGATTTGAAAAAGAATATCAAGACAAAATCATCATCTTTAAAAACCGTAAACAGACCAATCAATACTTACGTCAGATTGGATATACTGGAAAACTCAATTATGAGTAATCGTGGTTATTATGATTTTGTGTTGTGAAAAAAAGATGATTATTGTATAATCAAGAGTGCATGTAAGGATGGGATACTTTGGAAAAAAAGATTAGAGTGCGCTACGCACCGAGTCCAACAGGACAATTGCATATCGGAAATGCGCGCAGTGCGCTTTTCAATTATTTATTTGCGCGTCACTTCGGTGGCGATTTTATTGTCAGAATTGAAGATACCGACGTTTTAAGAAACGTGCCAGGTGGTGAAGAATCACAACTTTCAAACCTAAATTGGCTCGGTCTTGATTGGGATGAATCTCCCGATAAGGGTGGTCCTTTTGGTCCCTATCGTCAACTTGAACGCTTGGACATCTATCAAAAATATGCTGAAAAATTATTGGAATTAGGCTTTGCATACAAAGAATTCCGTGAAAATTCGAAGAAATATGCCATTCGCTTTAAAGTTCCAGCAGACGTTGAACTCAATTTCAAAGATTTAGTCAGAGGAGAACTTAAGTTCCATTCAAAAGATGTCGAAGACTGGATTATGATCAAGGACAACGGCATTCCAACGTACAATTTCGCGGTCGTGATCGATGACCATTTGATGAACATCACACATGTGTTACGCGGTGAAGAGCACATCACCAATACACCCAAACAAATCTTAGTGTATCGTGCTTTAGGTTGGAAGGTTCCTGAATTTGGACACATGACCATCATCGTCAACGAACAAAAAAAGAAACTTTCAAAGCGCGATAAAAATGTTATTCAATTTATCAAGGAATATCAAGAGATGGGCTACCTTCCCGAAGCCATGTTTAACTTCATTTCACTCTTAGGGTGGTCACCCTCAGGTAATGAAGAAATCTTAACCAAGGAACAGATCATTGAACAGTTCGATCCTTCGCGTTTATCGAAGGCACCCGCGATGTTTGATAAGAATAAGCTTGCATATATCAACAGTAGATATATTAAAAAATTGCCAGTTGAAGAACTTGTCATCAAAGTTAGACCCTATTTAGTCAAAGCCGGTATTGAAATCCCAACAGAAGACTGGTTAAAAGTGTTAGTGGGTATCTTACAGGATCGCATGAGTTATTTAGGTCAAATCGTTGAACTTCATCAAGCATTCTTCCATGATGATTTCAAGATTGCTGATGAAGCGTATCAATTTTTGGTCGACAATCAAAGTGTGAAACTACTTGAAACTTTTAAGAGTCATTTAGAAAACAGCGACTTTGCACCAGAAAGCATTGAACCACTGATCAAACAGACCGGGATTGACACTCAAACAAAAGGTAAACCTCTTTTCATGGGTCTACGGATTGCGACTACCGGTGATATGCATGGCCCCTCCTTACCCATTTCATTGGCACTGCTTGGAAAGAGTCGTGTCATCCATCGTTTAAACCAAACAATCATGCAACTTCGAGGTGAATCATGAAACGTCTATTAACTTTTTTTGCAGTCATCCTTCTGGGTGTTACCCTTGTTGCCTGCAAAAATAATCAAGCAGGTCAAGTCACAGCAACCATCGATCAATTTGATGTTGAACTGACATCGATGTCCTTTAAGGCAACCATTAACGATCCCGATAGTGAGATTACAGGTGCGATCACAGTCACACTTTTTGATAGCACAGGGAAAATCGTTCACACCAAAGACATCAGTGCCTTAACTGAGTTGGATAATTATTCAGTGGGTAGTTTGGTGAATACCATGACCTACACCTTAAAAATTTATGCCACCATTGGTCGCAACAGTGTGATTCTCGTAGAACGCACATTCCAACTTGCATCGGCAGCAACCATCGAGATTTCAACCGTTGAACAATTTAAAAATATGGTGTCCAATCGTGCCGGAAACTATGTTCTCGTTAACGATTTAGATTTTTCAGGTGCTGTTTTCACATCACCTTTCACCTCTGCGTTCTCAGGAACGTTTGACGGACAAGGTCATACACTCCAAAACATCACGTTTGATAAGATTGTCTCCTATACCGGCGTATTCGGTTACATCTCGGGTGGACTTGTAAAAAATGTGAATTTTGATCACGTTACGATCGGAACGGAAGATGAACCTATTCAGATGACAACTTCAGCACGCGTGGGTATTGTTGCAGGCTATGTGGCATCTTCAACCGGTAAGATTGAAAATGTAAATGTTACCAATTCTACGATTAACTTCTCGACATCTTCAACCGTTCAAGCCTATGTCGGTGGCCTTATCGGTGAATTTAAAGGCAACCTTCAAAACGCAACCATCAGTGATTCCTTGGTGAAAGTCAGACCTCTATCCTACGGACGAATTCGCGTCGGTGGTGCCGTTGGTTTCCTCGGTGAAGAAGCTGTGGTCAAAGATGTCAACAGTGGAGCAGATGTTGAAGTCAATGTCTCCGGTGTCAACCTTAAGGATCGCGATGTCAATATCAACGTCGGTGGTATCATCGGTTACCACAACGCAAGAAACGTTAACCGTTCAGTTGAAAACATCATAGGAACAGGTGATGTAACAGTCACCCTCGACTTTGCAACCATGGAAGGCACAACCAAAGGCAATTATTCTGTGTACATCGGTGGCATCGCAGGCATCGCTTATAGCAATGTCAACCAAGCGATTTACGCGGGTTCAATTACCGTTAACCACGATAAGAATGCGTTTGAAGAAAACGTCAACAAATATTTCTTTATCGGAGGGCTTTACGGTTTCTATGGATCCAATAAAGCGAGTGCAGCAAACCTTCGTCTTTCGGATGGAAAGATGATCACGGTGAATGTCTCCGATGATGTTAACCTAAAGGTTTCACAGGTCGTCGCTGATACGAGTTCCACAGCAGCCAATATATTCCGCTATGTTGGAGATCTTGGTCTGATGGTCAACAGCGTCAACGTGAGCGGTGATGATGTGATTGATGTGATCACAACCACAGACGGTTTCTTCAACAGCACATTTATAACGGATTGGTTAGATTCTCAGATCGGATAAAAAATTAAACAGTAGACAACCTACCTCAATCGGGTGGGTTGTTTTTTTGCATATGGTATGAATCTTTCCATTCTCAGTTATAATAGAACTCAAGAGGGGTGGACGCTACATGAAAGTATCCAAAACAACATTTATCAACTATATGCGGTGCAATCGCTATCCAGCGTTGGATGAAATTTATCGCGACAAATCGAAAGCGGTTGTTTCGTTTACAGATGATCCTGAACTCGAAGATCTGATAGGCAAAGAAAATCAAGAAAAAGTGCGTGTTCTTCTGGCGTCGATGTATGATCATGATGATGAAGAGGACACAGAAGAAGACCTTTTAAGCATCGATGATCCACAGATGGAGGTCATGTTACCCTATTACACCATGATTGAAGTGCTTGCCGGACAAATGATCGAAAAAAGATACCATGGACAAGTTACCTATAACATGGATACGTATAAACAGAAACGTTTTTCATACGAAAAAGAGGGATTTCATTTTTATTGTTTCCTCGATGGATACCAAGAAGATAAGGACACCATCCGTATCTTTGAAGTCAAAGCGACCACATCCAAAAAATTTATTGAACTTGAATACCAAAACGATGATAAAGAAAAAATGCCGGTCTTTGTTGAATCACCAGAAGGCATCTTGATGTTACAAGAAGATATTGGAACAAGAACTAACGCTAAGTACGATGCCAAAATAAAGCGGCTGATGAACAGGTTTACCAAAGAAGGACGTTATATCTATGATATTAGCTATCAACGTCACGTCTTAGAACATGCCATGGAAACGAACAAAAAAGTTCGATATTACTTAGTGGTTCTCAACTCTGCTTATGTTCATGAAGGTCTTGTCAATGAACGTCAAGAAACTATTTACGGTGATGATCTTTTGAAGATAATCGATGTGACGTCCCTCACCCAAAAGATGATGTCTACCTTAGATATGGATACAAATACCGTCATCTCTCGTCTCAATCAGATGAATGCAAATCCTGTCAACTTAGGCATTCATTGTCAGCGAAAAGATTCTCGACAATGCCTGTTTTATCCGATCTGCTATCATCACGTACCCGAAAAAAATTCCATCTTCACATACATGCAAAATCATCATGGCTTTGAAGACGAAAACAGCGTTAAACATGATCGCTATGAGTTGATTAACGAAGGCACAGTAAGTGCTCTTGATATTCCTCGACAATGGCTTAAGCGTGAGAATAACAGGATTCAGCGAGATGTCATGGAAACGGGTATCCCACATGTCCACAAGCAAAAGATTCGAGCGGGTATCGAAAGTTTAAAATACCCCATTTATCATCTCGATTTTGAAACTTTTCCGTGCCCACTCCCCCGTTTTAGAGGTGAAGTGCCCTACACGCAATCCCTTTTTCAGTTCTCCATTCATATTGAACATGCACCTGGCATCTGTGATAAAGATCGCGATAACGTTTCTTTTATCGCGACCACCCATCACGATTTAAGACGTGAACTTGTTGAAGCGATGCTTGATGTGATTAAACCCGATGGAGGATCCATCATGGTCTATAATCAATCCTTTGAACAGACACGTCTAAAAGAAATGGCAAACTTATTTCCCAAATACCGAGAACGTCTTCTCAATATGGTGGATCGTCTCTTTGATTTAATGTATCTCTTAAGAGGAAATGCAAAACTCTTTACACGTCTTGGCTTTACCGAAGAGGAAGGCAAACTTATCAATTATTATCACAATGATCTTAATGGCTCATTCTCCATCAAAAAAGTTTTACCCCTATTCAGCCATCTCACCTACAAAGGGATGCCGATCGCCAATGGCACAGAGGCTCTTGTTGCTTATGCGAAATTTCCCACCATGGACCAACAAACTTTTGATCAGACCTATCACAATCTTAAGGAATACTGTAAGCAAGACACGTGGGCAATGGTCGAAATATTGGATCAACTGCGTCGAAATCAATCGTAGCTACCTGTTTTCTTAGGTAGCTTTTCTTTTCAACTTCATCACCGAAAAAGGCCTTATTTAGGCAAGATTTCTTGTATAATTCTCTATTTTCATCTATAATAAAACAAAGAGGAGGGCATCATGATGATTAAAATATATAATTCACTCACACAAACAATCATGCCATTTGAAACCATCACACCAAAGCGGGTGACCATGTATGTCTGCGGACCCACCGTTTATGGTGATATTCATCTCGGTAATGCACGCCCCATCATCTTTTTTGATGTCGTCAAACGCTATTTTAGCCACGTCGGATACGATGTTTTATTGGTCTCCAACATCACCGATGTTGATGATAAAATCATTGATAAAGCGAAAGAACTTCAAGTATCGGAACAGAGTATTACCAAACAATATACCGAAGCATTTATGGACATGACCGCATCGTTGGGAAGTGCATTTCCTGATCTCATGCCTAAAGCGACAGAGTATGTCGCCAACATGATTGAATACATCCACGATTTAATCGATCAAGGTTACGCTTATGTTCGACCATCAGGTGTCTATTTTCGCGTTGGACGTATCGAAGATTATGGCATTTTAAGTAAACAGAACATGCAAGAATTAAATCAAGGTGTTCGAATTACCCTTGAAGACGATAAAGAAGACCCCAGAGATTTTTCTATCTGGAAAATAACAGATGATGGTCTTCGCTATGAATCACCATGGGGTCAAGGTCGTCCAGGATGGCATACCGAATGCGCGGTCATGAATCACGAAATTTTCCGCGGTGAAATCGATATCCATGGTGGTGGAACCGATCTAAAATTCCCTCATCACGAAAATGAAATCGCACAGACATCAGCACATGATCATCATCACATCGCACGCTATTGGATGCATGTCGGCCGACTCGATGTTAATGAAACAAAGATGAGTAAATCGCTGGGCAACATCACGTGGGTAAAAGATCTCATTCAAGTCTATGATCCACTATCTTTCCGCTTTCTCATGATTGGACATCACTATCGCATGCCCATCAATTACTCTGAGGAATTAATGTCACAGTATAGTAAAGAGTATGATAAAATAAAACGAAGCCTTAAAAAAGCTTTTTTAACCGTGTCAATTGCCAAAGCATTTACGTTTGATATCGATCATGAATTGATGGATGACTTCTACACCCTCATGAATGATGATTTTAATACGCCTAACGTCACCACACTCATCTACGATTTACTCAAATTGATGAACAAAGAAAAAGATGTGATGCGACTTGCAATACTCTATCAAACAACCAAGACAATCTTAGAAATCTTAGGCCTCATGCCGAGATATGAACTCACCGATGACACCTTGTCCCTTTATAAAGCATGGGAACAAGCACGTCAAGACAAAGACTACGCACGAGCTGACCAGCTCAGAGAAAAGCTTAGCGAGCGAGGATGGATGTAATTTGAATGGTTTAACGCTTGCCTA
>DIKN01000034.1 GCA_002424575.1 Acholeplasmataceae bacterium UBA5617
ATGACCGCAGATAAACAACATAAGAAATCAGCGAGAATCGTCGGGGAAGTCATCGGTAAGTATCACCCACATGGCGATTCTTCCGTATACGATGCGATGGTACGTATGGCACAGTCATTCAATTACCGTATGCCTTTGATCGATGGTCATGGGAACTTCGGTTCAGTCGATGGTGATGGTGCGGCTGCTATGCGGTATACCGAAGCGAGAATGTCAAAGATTGCTGGCGAACTCGTCCGCGACTTAGAAAAGAATACGGTCGATTATGTCGACAACTACGATGGCTCAGAACATGAACCCTCGGTTCTTCCTTCACGTTACCCTAATTTACTCGTTAACGGATCAACCGGTATTGCAGTCGGTATGGCAACGAATATTCCACCGCATAACTTAGGTGAAGTAATCGATGGCATGATTGCTTATATGGATAACAATCAGATTACCGTGTTAGAGCTCATGCAATTCATCAAAGGACCCGATTTCCCAACAGGGGGTCAAATCCTTGGCATATCCGGTCTAAGACAGGCGTATGAAACGGGTCGTGGCATCATCGCAAACCGTGCCACAGCAGAAATCGTCACTCATAAAAATAAACAAGCGATCATTGTCACCGCGATTCCTTATGCGGTCAATAAGACAACATTAATTGAACGGATTGCAGAAATTGCAAAAGAAAAGATTGTTGAAGGCATCACCGATTTACGCGATGAATCCAATCGTAAAGGCATGCGCATTGTGATTGAACTCAAACGCGATGTCAATCCGCACGTCATGCTTAACAATCTCTATAAGCATACACAACTCCAACAATCCTTTGGGTTTAACATGATTTGCTTGGTGAAGGGTCAACCTCAAATGGTGACCTTAAGAGATTTGCTCAAACACTATTTGGATCACCAAATCGAAGTTATTCAACGCCGTACGGTTTACGATCTTGAAAAAGCAGAAGCAAGACAACACATTTTAGAAGGTCTTGTCACCGCTTTACACGATGTTGATCATGCAATTGAGATCATTAGAGCATCGAAGACTGGTGATGAGGCACGCGATGCACTTATTGCAACCTATCATCTTTCTGATATCCAAGCACGCGCCATTTTGGACATGAGACTCCAACGTTTGACCGGTATGGAAATTGAAAAGCTTGAAAATGAACTCGTTGAATTAACAGTCAAAATTAAAGATTATAAAGGCATCATTGAAAGCGAAGATCGCAAGCTTCAAATCATTCGTCAAGAACTACTTGAAATTAAAGCGAACTACGCAGATGCACGTATGACAGAAATCAATTTGCATGAAGATTTAAGTATCGAAAACGAGTCATTAATTCCGGTTGAAGATGTCATCATAACTGTGACAAACAACGGTTACATCAAGCGGATGAATGTCGATCACTATAAGAGCCAAAATCGTGGTGGTGTAGGCATGTCTGGCATCAAGGTTCATGAAGACGATTATGTCGAACATATCCTGATGACATCAACACACGATTACCATCTCTTCTTTACGAATAAAGGTCGCGTGTATAAGATCAAAGGATACAAGATTCCTGAGGGATCAAGACAGTCCAAAGGATTACCTATTGTCAACTTGCTTGAGTTCCAAAAGGATGAAAAATTGGCATCATTTACAAACGTCAAAGACTTTGAAGCAGGCGATGCGTATCTAACATTTATTACGAAGAAAGGTATCATTAAACGCACACCGATTAATGAGTATGCAAACATTCGCACCAATGGCATTAATGCGATTAATTTACGCGAAGACGATGAATTATTAAGCGTTGCATTAACGGATGGTAAGAAAGAAATCATCTTAGGTGCATCGAACGGTAAGGCCATTCGTTTTGATGAAAATGATGCACGTGCGATGGGTCGCACAACCTCGGGTGTTCGTGGCATGGACCTCGGTGAACATGATGAAGTTGTTGGCGTTGCAATCATCGACAACGATCAACAAGAAATCCTTGTTATTACCGAAAATGGCTTTGGTAAGCGAACAATCGTTGAAGAATATCGTAAGCAAATTCGTGGGGGTAAAGGTGTGAAGACACTGAATGTCACCGTGAAAAATGGCAAACTTTCAACCCTTCGTACCGTCAGTGATGACCAAGATTTAATCGTTGTTTCTGATAAGGGTGTTGTCATGAGAACTCATGTGGATCAAATCTCACAGACCAAACGTGCAACACAAGGTGTTCGCATCATTCGCTTACGCCCTGATCATAAAGTCTCGACGATTGCTCTTGTTCCACGCCAAGAAGAAATGGAAGAAGATCTTGTCGAAGAACAAGCTTTTGTGCAAGAATCACTCATGGTGAACGAACCTAAAAAAGTCATTCAAGCCGTTGATTTAGCACCCGATGAAGTCGAAGAAGAAATCGAAGAAAAGGTTACAACCGATTCACTTTTTGATGAAGAATAATGGCTAAAGCACATCCCCAAGATGTGCTTTTTTTTGCATGAAAAAAGGGATTATAACGATCCCTTTATCATTCTATTTTCGATATAGTTTTTCGCAAATTCATGAAAATGAATTGGCCAATCGTTTTCAACAAGTTTTCTAAAACGCTCATAGCGAACAGAGGACCCTTCGGTTTGAAGCATCGTATAACATTGAAATAAAGATTTCTCATAAGCATCTTGCTCACCCAAATAATAATGAGCGAGCGCTTTAAAATAATAGATGAAATCAAGAAGATAAAAAATCTTCCATTCCAAGTTATATTTGATCGCTTTGTCACAAATCTCAATCACTTTTTGATACTGCTTATGTCTTCCATAATATTGAGCAAGTCGCTGCAAAACATAGGTGAGCATCTTCTCATTTTGCCCTGAGTAAATCAACGTTGGATTATCTGCCATCAGTGTCAATCGATCAGCTATCATGTCGTGTTCTGAAAAACATGATACGTTTACGAGTGATGATAAAATGGTAATTTCGAAGGTGGTTAAAACTTTTCGTTTCATGATTTCAGGGTAACCCATGAGCTCAAGTGTTCGTTTAACATACTCTTCTTCTTTTATTTTTCCAGTTTGTAAATCGAGGTGATCAACCGCATTCATATAGAGGAGTTTTGTACCCTCATCCCGCACCTTTTCGAGAGGATGATCTTTCATAAATTGAAGGGCTGAAGCGTGATCGCGATTAGCAACCATATTATAAAAATCGATAATTGTTCGCGCTTCTTTGATCTTTTCTGCTTCAAATTCGAGCATCAAAATGGCTGTGCGATAACCTAAACGCTGTGAAAAAAGATTGATGACTTCTTGAGGAAGATAACTTGTACCGTTGAGATAACGACGAAATTGTCGAAGCGAAATGATGCCTTCGACGAATTCTTCTTGTGTCATATGTTGTTCAAAACGCAAGCGATCAAAATATCGCGCAAGTTCTTGAGAATACCTGATATCCATGTAAACCTCCAATGGGACATTTTTGCCCTACACAACATCTTTTTTTCACGCTATCCTATACACAGGAAGGTGATTGACATGCATGATGAAGCGGGGGACGTGACATCCATGATGGATGTTCACGATGGCTTTTGGATGTGTGGGGAACCTGAGTTGTTTATCATCTCAGTAAACCTCATTCCAGTAGACCATCCATCGTCTTGACATCTCCTATCCAGGGGGGACAGTTTCATCCATCTATTATAACATAAAGTGAAAGCGATGGAGGAAACTGTTTTTGGGGGGAATACTAAGTAGAGGGATCAGGTTCTTTCATGCCTGCGCTGCGTGAGCCTACGGGCACACATATTCATCCATAATCCATACATCTCTATGCAAAATGGGTTATAATATGAAATATCCGGCGAAAGGGGGAACAGGCATGAAACATCAGAACCAATGGTCCGTCTACTTTTTGTTTTTAGGCTTGTTTTTTATCCTCAATATCGCGAATACATACTGGTTGACCATTCAAGAACTCAACCGATATATTGCACCATTTCCTCATACCTTACTCGGAGAATTGAATGCCTTTTTGGGTAATTTTTCGATTCTCTTTATCTTTATGCTCATAGGCTTTACATGGATAAAGAAAGCTAAGGGACGCATGATTTTCTTGCTTGTGATCAGTTTTATTCTCAATTTCTGGATTTTCTGGATGGGTGTCTTCAATATGTTTTTTGGCACAGCTTTTTCTGTTCCAGCAAGCACCATTTTCCGAAATCCTGCCGATGGTTTCGCATTAGGAACATTTTTACAGGCCATTTTGGAATTGATGACTTACTATCGAATTCTTGTTTTCCTACCCTTTATTGCTTTGCTTGTGATTTATATACTTGCTGACCGCGAACAACTTAAAACTATGTACTTTAAAGTTACACTTCAAAAATATTTGTCAAGTGTTATTTTGGTCATCATGACACTTTTCACATCCGTCTTTTCCTACTATGAACAGTACAAGTTAACCCTTCCACTCAACGCTGTAAAAAGCACGTTCGCAATTCAACATTTAGGTGTCTATCCTTATTATGTCGGTGAACTGATTGGACAACCCTTCGATCTTGATCTTGTGTCCTTTTTAGAACTCAATAACGATTTAAAACTTGCATCAGCATATCAAGCATACAACAAGAACCAACAGATTTATACCAATTTTTTCGATGGAGAAACCTATTCAAACCGGTTGACGTTAGCACAAACCGTTTCATCACTATCGATTGATCCCTCGATTTCAAAAGGCGATGATCTTCAAGGTCTTCTCAAAGATAAAAATCTTATATTGATTCATATGGAATCTCTCAACACGTTTTTATTGGAATCCGAGTTGACTTCGGTGAGAATGCCTTTCTTACAAGCTCTTCTCGAGCAAAGTTTTTATTTCTCCCAGTTTTATAATAATGTGGGTATGGGTGTAAGTTCGGATGGAGAACTTTCCGTTATGACAGGGTTATATCCGATGGGAGATCGGACGCTTTATTGGGAATATAACAAGGATCCATATGATCTTGATTCTTTAGTTCGCTACATGAATCGCGCAGGTTATTATTCTGAAGCCATCCATGGCGATAAAGAAACCTTCTATAACCGTGACCTTATTTATCCAGAAATGTATGGATTTGACCGGTTTTACTCATTAGAAGACGCGATTGCTGAAGGATATAATGTTGAGTATGGGTATATGTATGACACGATCAATCAAAAACGTCATCAATCACCCTGGCTTTCAGATTACCATCTTGCTGATTTAACTGCGAGCTATGGAACCTCACTCGCCCAAACGTATGAGAAAGTCATGTTATTCCCTATTACCATGATGCCACATACGCCTTATGAGTTTGACCCCAATGGCATACGTTATGATGTCTATCCATCCATTTCGCGAAAAATCAGTCACGTGACACTTAACTACATCAACTATGTGGATTATGTCGATGATGTGATTAAACGCTTTTTCATCAGCGAGACAGGTAGTGATCAAACCTTAGAAAACAGCGTTTACGTGTTTTACAGTGATCACGGATCAGGTATAAAAAACGGTGACCTCAATCTCATTTTAAATCGTGATATTTCAGTGATTGAAACACGCCAAATTTTACAAAAAGTCCCCGCATGGATCTACGTTCCAGGTGAGGATAGGGTTGACTACAACGGTTTTTCAATACGAAAGGGACTCCTTACCGGTGAACAAACCTTAGTTAGAAGTCAAGTTGATCTTTATCGCACCATCATCGAGCTCTTCGATTTACCGGTTGGAAAAGATCCTTATTTTGGTGTTCATGGATTATCGGTTGAACCAACGTTTGCACTCGATAACCGCTTGATGGATGTAGTAATTGACGATTATTTCTACTCGATGAGAAACCCATCCATGAA
>DIKN01000002.1 GCA_002424575.1 Acholeplasmataceae bacterium UBA5617
AAAGGACAACAGCATATTGATGAATTTTTGCACGAGTGGGAAGATATTCGAAAGATTTACCACATATTGAAGAAGTGAGGATCACATGATGAAAACATGGTTGAAAGAGTTAGAACGTGCCCTTCGTGCAAAGTTCTACGACGATGAAGTCAAAGATATTTTGAGTTACTATGAAGAGATCATCAATGATCGCTTATCATCGGGTGAAAAACTTGATGCTATCTTAAGCGGTTATGATGTGAAAAAAATCGTGAAAGATATGACACCGGAAGTGTTGATGAAACGAAAAAATACATCGATGCTTAGGGTTTCAAAGAGCACACGACAGCTGTTAATCGTGTTACTGGGGTCACCAATCTTATTACCGCTTGGCATCATCTACGTATCGATTTTAATCTTTGTGATGTCCATGATGATCACAGCGTTTGTCTTGGTGGTTTCAGGGCTGGTGGGATTTGCAGGGCTTCTAGTTGATATGCTCCAAACCTCATTAAGCTTACCCAATATTTTAGGTGTACTGGGTATGGGATTGATGACGTTTAGCATGTTGATTTTAATCGCACTATGGATGTATCAATTGATGGCATTATTTTGGCGAAAACTCATTGTTTGGTTTTCCAAACTGGCACATAGAAGAGGTGAAAAGGAATGAAAGTATTATCGAAAATTTTAGGAGTTTTAATTTTATTGGGTCTAGTCATGGCGGTTGCTGCCTTCTTTATGGGGTTAGACATTGCGGGTTTGCGGGGGTTCTTTAATGATGATGAAGCCTATGGTGAAATGTTGACTGAAACAACGTCTGAAACGGTTGATACCATCAATATCGATGTTGAAACGCGCCATATTATCGTTCATATGGTTGACAGTGATGATATCAGTGTGACCTATTATGCACATGAATCTCGTGATACATGGACGTTTGGTGTTGAATCGGGTGTGTATACTATCAAGCAGAAAGAAAAAGTTGTTTTCTTTAATTTCATGAACTATAAGTATGTTTCACAAGAAGTTAGAAGCTTGCATCTTTATCTTCCACAGGATGTCATCTTTACTTTCGATTTGAGTACATCCGTGGGTGATATCCGTCTTCAATTTGATCAAGATACGATCACAGATGACTTGACATTATCGTCTAATACAGGCAGTGTCTATGTAAAAAATGTCAGTGCACCTTCGATGAATCTAACCACAAATACGGGAAGTATTATCCTACAAAATGCAACAGTCCATGGTGCACTCGATGCACAAAGTAATACGGGAAGCATCTCTTTGACAGATCTCAGTGTATCTGCGCTGAATTTAGATAGTGATACAGGTAGTATTACGCTCACAAGAGTAGAAGCGACTTCACTCATCGCTTCAGTTGATACAGGTCGTGTGTCCATCACAGATTCTGAGTTTATCGATGATGTTGATATTTCGACATCGACAGGTGGCATTAACATCACCCATACGATCGCTTCATCCTTTGATTTATCGACATCAACTGGTGATGTCAGAATTACATCAACTGATACCAGCAATTATCGTTACGACTTGAGAACATCGACAGGAACCATCCGTATCAATGGAGACAATCAAGGCAATCGTCACAGCACATCGACAGGAACAATTCTTGTTAAGATCTATGTGAGTACAGGCGATATCACGATCAGTACAACCCTATAAGGTTAACGAATTTTCACATAAAGGGCGGTCACAATTGGTGTCCGTCTTTTTTTATGCTAAAATGAAGAAAGGAGATGATAACTATGGCGATAAATTTTAAACATGAAGTCATGAAACGTAAGGATCAACTGGTCCTCGATTTGCAACGATTGATCCAAATAAACTCAGAATTGACAACGTTTGATCCAAAGCGAAAAGGTGCTCCTTTTGGTGAAGGGATTAAAGATGCGCTTGATTTTATGCTTCAGTTAGGCCAACGTGATGGTTTTTCAACAGTGAATCTCGATGGATATGCTGGACATATCGAAATGGGTCAACAAAAAGAGTTTGTTGGTATGATTGGCCATTTAGATGTTGTTCCTGCTGGGAATGATTGGACATATCCGCCTTATGGAGCTGAAATTCATGATGGTAAGATGTATGGTCGTGGGACAGAAGATGATAAAGGACCAACGATTGCAGCTTATTACGCGATGAAAATTTTACATGAACTCAAACTACCACTCACCAAGCGTGTCAAGTTAATATTAGGTAATGATGAAGAAACAGCGTGGCGTTGTGTCAGACATTATTTCAGTGTCTATCCTGAATCTCCGGTTTCTGGGTTCATTCCTGATGCTGATTTTCCTTTAATCTATGCAGAAAAAGGAATTTCTCGTATCTTTGTTGAAGGCAAAATAGACGCCAACGATGTCATCGATATCCACGGCGGGTTTAGAGATAATATGGTACCTGACTATGCATCAGCAACATTGAAAGCTTCAAAAGATTACGTGCAATCATTTCATGCTTATCTCAAAAAACATGGTTATGAAGGCATAGCTGAAAAGAAAAACGATACTGTATTCATCAAAGTTGTTGGTAAGAGTGCCCATGGTTCAACCCCACAGTTTGGCCAAAATGCGATTGACCGTTTATTGCATTTCCTCCTTGAAGAAAAATTAGGCGGACAGATGCTTAAGGCTTATGAACAACTACTTATCGATGATTATCTAGGAACCAAACTCGGTGTTGCGTATACCGATCAAGAAATGGGACCTCTCACCAACAATGTAGGCGTTCTTGTTGGAGAACATGGAACATATCAATTCCACTTGAACTTAAGATATCCTAATCATGTCTCCTTTGATAGTGTTGTCGATGCACTTAAAAAGGCATTCAAACCCTTTGATGCAACCGTCAAGGTTGACAAGCATCAAGCATTGTTGTATAAAGATCCCAACTCTGAGTTGGTGAAGACATTGATGAATGTCTATAAAAAACATACGAATGACCAGCACGCAAAACCCATCAATATTGGTGGTGGAACATTTGCACGCGCGATGCCTAACTCGGTTGCTTTTGGTCCACATTTCTTAGATAAACCAACTTATATTCATCAAAAGAATGAATTTATTGGCATTGAAGATTTGCTTTTAGCGACCGCGATTTATACCGAAGCTCTCTACGAACTCGCAAAATAAGAGGAGGTTCATATGAAACCTTATTTGGAATTGTGTCAACACGTCTTGGATCATGGTACGTTTAAAATGGATCGCACCAAGACAGGGACATACAGCATTTTCGGCTATCAGATGCGTTTTAATCTCGAGGAAGGGTTTCCTTTATTGACCACCAAAAAGGTTCATCTCAAGTCCATCATTCATGAATTATTATGGTTTATCAAAGGAGATACCAACATCAAATACTTGGTGGACCATGATGTTCGCATTTGGAATGAATGGCCTTATGAAGCCTTTAAAAAGTCATCCGATTATCAAGGTGAAACGATGGATGACTTCGTTTTAAAGATTAAGACTGACAATGACTTTGCCAAAAAGCATGGTGATCTTGGTCCTGTCTATGGTGCTCAATGGCGTAACTTCAATGGCGTCGATCAACTTCAATTCATTTTGGATGAAATCACACATAATCCTCAATCACGCCGGATGATTTTAAGTGCATGGAATCCTGCTGAAATCAAACATATGGCACTACCTCCTTGCCACACATTGATTCAATTTTATGTGGCTGATGGCAAATTATCCTTACAACTTTATCAGCGCAGTGCAGACATCTTTTTAGGAGTCCCGTTCAATATTGCAAGTTATGCTTTACTGCTGTTGATGGTGGCACACGTGACGCATCTCAAACCAGGAGAATTTGTGCACACTTTAGGTGATGCTCACATCTATCAAAACCATCTTGAACAGGTGAAATTACAACTAACAAGAGAACCACGAAAGCGTCCCATCATGGTCATCAATCATCAAGTTCAATCTCTGTTTGATTTTAAATTTGAAGATTTTGAACTCAAAGATTACAACCCACATCCTGCAATCAAAGGGCAGGTGGCCGTATGATTTCACTCATTTGGGCAATGGATGAAAATTGGTTAATCGGTAAAGATAATGTGCTGCCTTGGCATTATCCAAAAGATCTTGCTTATTTCAAAGCACATACAAAAGATCAAGCTGTTCTCATGGGAGATATGACGTATCAATCGTTAAAGAGTTATTATAAAACAAAACCTCTCCCATTTGGTCAGATCTTTGTCGCAAATCTCGTCGATACCTTCTATCCAGATGCTCTATTAGTCAAAGACTTACATCATTTTCTATCCACCTATCAAGGTAACCTGTTTGTGATCGGTGGAAAAACCATTTATCAGCTCGCATTACCTTATGCAGATCGCTTATATATCACCTATGTCCTCAAGACACATGAGGGTAATGTGTATTTTCCCCCCTTCGATCTATCACTGTTCAACCTGATTGAAAAAACGTTAGAAGAAGGACTCATCTTTGCGGTTTATGAAAGGAAATCATCATGATCTCGCTACTTTATCTCATCTTTTGGGGCCTCTATGTTTATGTGATGAGCGTCTATGTTGCATCGAGTTATTGGATCATATTATGGTTCATCACCGGTGCCTTGGTCAGTTTTATTGCCACAGTGCTCTTCATCATACTTCACTTTCCCTATATGAAATGGACCAAAGTGACCAATCGCTATAAATATTATGTCACACGCAGCACGAGTCATTGGCTTGTTGTCTTCTTTATGCGTCTAAAGATCGACATCAAAGGAAAAGAAAACATTCCTAAAGATGGACTTCTTTGCGTTTTTGCCAATCACAAATCGTATGCAGATCCTTTCATTGTGTTTGAATTCATGAATCGTCCAACGACCTTTACACCCAAAATGAGTGTCTATAAAGCACCGCTCATCGGTTTATGGTTGAAGTATCTTGGTGCATTTCCGATTGATCGTTCCAGTGATCGAAACACAGCAAGAGCGATGGTTGATGCGATTAAAGTGATCAAAGATGGAATGGTCATGACCATTTTCCCCGAAGGCGGCATTAAAGATCGTAACGATGAAAAAATGGTTGCGATGCGTGCAGGGGCTTACCGGGTTGCCATGAAAGCTGGGGCGAACCTACTTCCTGTGAGCATACAAGGAACAACACAGATTAAGCATCGCGCCCCATGGCGTATCACAAAGATTAACGTCGTCATTCATCCTGTTGTGTCTTATGATGAGATAAAAGAAAAAACGACCGCTGAGGTCGCTGATCTGATGTTTCATAAAATCAATAATCATTTAGTTCAAGAGACGAAGGCTGACTAAGCCTTTTTTTCTTTCAAGACCGTAATTTTGTCTTTCGTGATTTCAAAATGAATGACATCGGCATGCTTGATTAAGTCTGCAAAGGTGTAGCGATCAGGATGTGCACAGATCATCAAAGCCTTGATGACATGAGAATGAGCAACCATTAAAATCGATTGATTGGGATATTCATCATAGAGTGAAAATGCAGCTTTTTTGATGCGTTCAATCAACATGACATCGGTCTCGTAAGTTTCATGCTGATAATTTTTACTTCTGACTAAAGGCATTGCAGTTTCAACTGGTGTGCCATCCAAATGGTGGAAATCTCTTTCAACGAACCGATCATTTAAAACGATGGGATGATGATAATCCAGTTCTTTAGCGATGATCTTTGCGGTTTCATAAGCACGAGATAGGGGAGATGCCATGATCACATCGTA
The DNA here is from genome assembly GCA_002424575.1 of Acholeplasmataceae bacterium UBA5617. Taxonomy (GTDB): domain Bacteria; phylum Bacillota_I; class Bacilli_A; order Acholeplasmatales; family Acholeplasmataceae; genus Peloplasma. The sequence continues at coordinate 5,703 of DIKN01000002.1, forward strand.
ATGCTCTTGTTTTTCTTTAAGTGCTTCACCAAGGGCTTTTGCTTGTGCTTTTCCCATATCATTTAAGGGGATATCGATGCGTCCTTGCACGAGTCCTGCAGCGTTGTAGTAAGTTTGTCCATGGCGGACGATGGATAAAATCATGACAATACCTCATTTCACGTTTGTTATTATAACATGTTTCATCGATATTCTTATCATTTATGATAAAATAGTTTCAAGGAGACGTGATCGTATGCATGTTGTCGATTTAATAACAAAAAAGCGAGATGGACATGAATTAACACAACAAGAAATTCATGAACTCATTCAGCAATATACCAAAGGAAAAATCCCTGATTACCAAATGAGTGCTTTTTTAATGGCAACCTATTTTCAAAAGATGAATGACCAAGAAGCAACCTATTTAGCACTGGCAATGCGCGATTCAGGTGATGTGATTGATCTGAGTGCAATTTCTGGTGTGAAAGTTGATAAACATTCAACTGGAGGTGTGGGGGATAAAGTGACCCTTATTTTAGGACCATTACTCGCATCCTTGGGCGTAAAATTTGCTAAAATGAGCGGTCGTGGTCTTGGGCATACCGGTGGGACCATCGATAAATTAGAAAGTATTCCTGGCTATCAGGTTGAACGCGATATCAATGATTTTATTAAACAAGTGAATGATATTGGTATTGCTATCGTGGGTCAAAGCGGTGATGTTGCCCCCGCAGATAAAAAATTATACGCACTTCGCGATGTGACAGCTACCGTTGATGTTATTCCACTCATTGCATCAAGCATTATGTCAAAAAAACTGGCGAGTGGTGCTGATGCGATTGTCTTAGATGTTAAAGTTGGACATGGTGCCTTCATGAAAACTGAAGAAGAGGCGATTCAACTTGCAGAACTTATGGTTTCAATCGGTCGCTTAGCTGGTAAGAAGATGACAGCGATATTGACCGGGATGGATGAGCCACTAGGGCATAAGATTGGAAATGGTCTTGAAGTCTATGAAGCCATCGAAACATTAAACGGACATGGACCCCAAGATTTGATTGATGTCACGGTTGAAATTGGTGCTCATCTCTTACGCGATGCTCACATTGAACAAGATTTCGATCGAGCAAAAGCTCGATTACATGAAGCGCTTAAGAACGGTCAAGCTTACAGCAAATTTGTTGAACTTGTGATTGCTCAGGGTGGTGATGCGAGCGTTCTTGAACATCCTGAACGCTTGATCAGCCAAAAAACAATCAGTGTCAAAGCAGAAAAAGCAGGATATATCACAGACATTAATGCTCTTGATATCGGTAAAGCAGCGATGCGCCTTGGTGCGGGTCGAGAAACAAAAGAAGATGCGGTGCTCTTTGATGTTGGACTAGATCTTCATAAAAAAATTGGCGATGCAGTCAAAAAAGGTGACAAACTCGCAACACTCTATGTTGCAGAACGCGGTATTGATGAAGCGATCGCATTGACTCAAAAAGCGATTGTTATCGGATTTGAAAAAAGAAGCATTCCATTGATTAGAAAGACGATTAAATAGGGGGGAAGACATGCACATACCGGACTATGAGCATTCGATTTTAAACGTGACAGCATCGATCTTAAAGCACTACAATGCACCAACAGCTTACAAGACGTTGCCGATCATAGAAGAAGCTCTTGTGGATAAACATCACGTTGTCCTTGTTCTTTTAGACGGTATGGGTGTAAATATTCTATATAAGCATCTTTTTAAGGATGCTTTTTTGTTAAAACATCTCAAAGATGTCATCTCATCTGTTTTCCCACCCACCACGGTAGCTGCAACCACGACTGTCTTATCAGGGTTACCTCCCTATGTATCAGGTCACTTGGGATGGGTTCAATACTTTCCAAAGGAAGATGCGATGATTTCACTTTTTCCTAACCAAGATTTTTATGACAACAAAAGGCAATTTGACTTCAATTTTAAAGATAAATATTTAAAATATACGTCCATCTACGAACAGATAAAACGAGGGTCATCACAGGTTTCACTTAACGAACTTTTTCCAAACTTTCGTGAGGATGGGTACCAAAGTTTTAAAGACCAGGTTGATAAGGTGATTGCGATTACCCGATCAAAAGAGCGATCATTTACGTATGTTTATTGGACAGAACCTGATTTGACTGAACATCATTACGGTGTCGATGCCTATGAAACGAAAAAAGTTCTTCTTGATCTTGATCAAGAAATAGAACGCATGGCCTTTTTTAGTGCACGTGGCACAGCTATCATCGTGATTGCAGATCATGGCTTAGTCGATGTCACCGATGTTCCACTTTTTCAAAATCAAGTTTTGATGGACATGATGCGTAAAAAGCCTTCTAATGAAGCACGCGCAACGACATATTATGTCAAACATAACGAGCATAAACGATTTAAAGAAGTTTTTGAAGAGCACTATGGAAAGCATTTCATGTTGTTATCAAAAGCTGAAATCTTAGAAAAAAAATTATTAGGTGAAGGCAAGAAACATCGCTTGCTCGATCAATTTTTAGGTGATTTTATGAGTATTGCTACAAGCAATCAAATGATGAGATTATCCGATGAAAAATCGTTTTTAGCTCATCATGCTGGACTCACCAAGGAAGAACTTGAAGTTCCACTGATCATTTTTACAAAATAAAAACGTGCACCCCCCAATGCACGTTTTATCTTTAAATTCAAACAGTTTATTTCTTTGTTTCAGTCACTTCTTTGTCTTTCTTAGCAAACTCTGAAGCGATCATGACGGTCGAAGCTAAATCGGTGATGTTTGTTGGAATAACCAATTTGACAGCTTGTCCATTGGCAACTTGTGCTAACGTTTCAAGAGACTTAAGGGTTAATATCGTTTGATCTGCTGCTGCATCTTTGATGAGTTTAATACCAAGTGCTTCAGCTTCTTTAATCTTGAAAATGGCCGCAGCTTCCCCTTCTGCTTGAAGGATTTTTTCTTTTTTGTTAGCTTCTGCGCGGAGTAATAATGCTTCTGCATCCCCTTCAGCACGAAGGATTTCAGCACGTTTTTCCCCTTCAGCAATCAAAATGTTTTGACGCTTTTCGCGTTCAGCACGCATTTGCTTTTCCATGGATTCACGGATATCTTTTGGTGGGATGATGTTCTTCACTTCAACACGGGTTACTTTAATGCCCCATGGATCGGTTGCTTCATCAAGGGTTTGTCTCATGCGGGTATTGATGAGGTCTCTTGAGGTCAATGTTTCATCAAGATCAAGTTCACCAATGATGTTACGCAATGTGGTAGCTGATATGTTTTCAATGGCCATCAGAGGATTTTCAGTACCATAGGTATAAAGCTTAGGATCGGTGATGGAGAAGAAGACGACGGTATCAATTTGCATCGTGACGTTATCGCGTGTAATCACGGCTTGGGGTTCAAAGTCTTTAACTTGTTCCTTTAAACTCACCACTCTCTTGACACGGTCAATCACGGGAATGATAAATTGAACACCGACACCTAAGGTTTTATGATAAGCACCTAAACGTTCAACAATCATCGCTCTTGTTTGGGGAACCAAACGGAAACTCATCGCGATAATGCCTAATACGATGAGTGCAGCAATAATCAAACCTACAACACCTGCAGGTGTGATCAAAACAGGGGGTAATAAACGTAATACATTCATCATTCAAGACCTTCTTTCTTTATTTTTCAATTTTTTCAACAATCAATTTGTTGCCTTCAACATCTAGAACACGTGCAGATTCACCAACTAAAATTGTTTCTTTCGAGACAGCAGCCCAGTC